>NZ_JBATWY010000082.1:0-38798 GCF_049672945.1 Haloferula sp.
GGAGGGAGCCGAGAGCCCAGAAGAAGCGACCGAAAAACTTCAGCTACCTCACCGTTCCGCGAGCGGAATACAAGGAATCACCGCATCGCGGGAAATCCCGAGCTTTGGCTTAAAACAGTGCCATTCGGGTCGGTCCCGGAAAACGAACATTCGGGTATCAGCTACGGCGTTGTGCGCCGTGCAAAGCGTGGCGCTTCTTATCGGGTGAAAGTCCCGTTGTGATTAACCCCTAACCAGAAATCACTATCGAGTGCTGCAGTTTGGCTAGCTAACCCATTGGAAATTCGCGGGAGGCACCGCGTGAACAACATGAACCCGGAAGCTGTACAAGCAGCGGACGGATGGGGGAACAGTCCGATTGAAGCGTACACAGAGAACCATGCAGACCGCAGGGAGTTTCGCAGATTCCCCAAGATTGATACAGCTCCGTCAGAGTGCGATGAGGAAGCCGACCTGCTAACGTTACAGGGAAGGCAATATCGTTCCGTGCGTCATGGTAAGTGCGGACCGGTTCCTCCGGAGTCGAAGTAGATCGTGGTATGTATGGAGAGAAGCGAGAAAGATGAAGGAGACCTCACCGGATAACGAGAGTTTCCCACCACGAACACGGGAGGCCTCCAGCCCAGCCGAGTGCGGATCTGATCCGCGCTCGGACGACACCGATCAACTCAAGGAAGACGGTGCCGAAGGGTCGGAGGAGTCAGATCCGTCCATAGTAGTCAGAAGCGGTAGGACCGACCACACGGCGAAGGGACGGGCAGGATGGCAATGCAGCCAGAGCACTCACGCGAGGGGAAAGAACGTTCCCAAACAAAGCGTGTTCCGCTCCTTGGCAGCCCTGAACCAGAAAGCTGTTGGAACCCCGGGGCATCGCTTCAGGGATCTCTATCGGCTGCTCAACCTGCAGGCTCTCTACGAGAGTTTCGGAAGCTTGAAGAAGAATGCCGCGCCCGGAGTGGACGGCATGACTTGGACGGCTTACGAAGCAAACCTAGACGAGAACTTGCAGGGCTTGTTGGAGCGTCTCAAAGCCAAGCGCTACCGGGCGCCGCATGTGAAACGCTGCTACCTCCCCAAAGGAAACGGGAAACTGCGACCTCTGGGACTTCCAACTCTGGAAGACAAAATCGTCCAACATGCCGCCAGCCGGATATTGGAAAGCATGTTGGAGCAACGAATCGACGACGGAGCCTTCACTGGCCTGATCCGAAAATGGCTCAAGGCCGGAGTGATGGAACCGCAGGGCGATTGCCCGGAAATCCTCTAACGGCTAAGATCTTTGGGGATTTGAGAGAATCCTAGACATTAGCCCCCGTTTTTGCAGGATCAGAGTGCCATGGAAGCACTGATGACCAAACCCGCCCTCGTTGTCGACGATCTCGTCCTGCGCACCGCCACGGAAGAAGCCTAGATCGACGCTCTCCGCCAGGCCCTCAACCAAGGCCACTATCTCAAGGCCGGGCGTCCTGCGGGACACGTCCTCTGGCAGGGAATCTACCGCACCGACTCCGAGGCGGACTGCCCCGGACTCGTCGCCGTCCTCTGCTGGGGCGGAGCTGCCAAGCGACTCAAGGAGCGCGACAGGCACATCGGCTGGGACTCCGTCACCTGCGCAAACCGCCTCAAACTCATCGTCCAACTCCGGCGTTTCTACATCATCGAGCATGCCCGCCGCCCCAATCTCGCCAGCCAGTGCCTCGCCCTTTCCCTGCGCACCCTTGGTGACGAGTTCGAGGCCCGCCACGGCTTCGCGCCGCTACTGGCGGAAAGTTTTCACGATCCCGACGAGCACACCGGCACCCTCTATAAAGCCACCAACTGGACCCCGCTGGGTTTCACCAAAGGTTTCAAAAGACACCGCCGCGATTTCTATCAGGACACCGGAAAACCCAAACACCTCTGGATCCGGCCCTTGAAAAAGGACGCCCTCACCCTGCTCTCGCGTCCCGGCCTCCTTCCGCCCGCCCATCAGGCCGCCATCGCCGATGGCGATACCGCCGGAGCCCGCTGCGCCCTGAAATGCCCCGAGCTGCGCACCCTTCGCCACGCCCTGCTGGGCCTCACCGACACCCGCACCCCCAAAGCCATCCGCCATCCCTTCAGCGCCATGCTCACCCTCATCGTTTACGGTCTCATCTGCGGCGCCCAGGACGTCAAAGCCATTTGGCAGAAATGCGCCCCCCTCGATCATTACCAACGCCGCGCCATCGGCCTGACCCGGCGCAACAAGAAAACCGGCCTCCTGACCATGCCCGGCTACGGCGCGCTCAACGACATCGTCAACCGCATCGATCCCGTCGAACTCGCCCGCGCCCTCAACGCCTGGCTGGTGGAAAACAGCGATCTTCTGCCCAAAACCCTCGCCCTCGATGGCAAAAGCATCGGAGCCAAAGGTCGGCTCGGCGGCATCGTCACCCTCTGCTTCCACGCCACCGGCCAGCCCCTCGCCCAGCGCACCTACAGCGGCAAGAAGGACGACTGCGAACTGCCCGTTGCCCAGCGTCTCCTCGACAAGGACGCCGCGAGCCAACTCCAGGGAGCGCTGGTGACAGGCGATGCCCTCGACGCCCAAAAAAAACGGCCTTCATCATCAACGGCCACGGCGGCGACTACCTGTTAGGAGTCAAAGACAACCAGCCCACCCTGCACCAACTCGCGCAAAATTGCCTCTCCGCCGCTGTTCCTGACGAATGGGTCAGTGAATGGGAAAAAGATCACGGAAGAGTCGAGCGCCGCCACCTCGCCCGAGTCGATCTCGATTGGGACATCAGCCTCTTTCCCGGGGCGCGTCAGCTTATCAGAAGCACCCGCGAATGGATCGAAGCGAAAAGCGATGAATGCAAAAGCGAGACCCGCTACTTCATCACGAGTCTCGAGCGTGAGGAGAAGAGCGCCGCGCTTCTCGCACAAGCCATTCGCGGCCACTGGTCAGTGGAAAACAAGAACCACTGGAAGCGCGACACCAGCCTGTGGAAAGAAGACGCCTCGCGTCCGCGCAAGAAAGCAAGCGGAGGCCAAGTCCTCGCCCTACTGAGGGGAGCCATTTTGCGACTGCATGACCTCGAAGCATTCGCGAGCCTCAACGCCGGCTTCCACCACCACAGCGCCAAACCCTGGCTCGCCCTGCGCCTCCTCAAAAATCCCCCACCACAAATCAATTAACCAGACAACCGCCCCACGCTCTTCGTCTCATTGCGAGATTTAGATTTGACGCTATAGACAGGAACCGCTTCTTTCTATTGCGCCATCTGAAAATGCCAAATTAATCGCAGACCTATGAATAAGACATCCCCAACCATCCTTACCGCCCTAGCAATCAGCTCCGCAGCTCTCGTTGGCTCGGTCGGCGCGGCCAGCATTAGCACCTGGACTGTCGCCCGTGACAACACCGCTCCTTCTGTTAACACCGGCCTGAACACCTCCAGCCCGACCTTCGGCAACGGCACCGCTTCGAATGCCGATAACATGTTCGTCGTCGGCCAATTTGGTGAAGTCGTATCGCTGGCCGTCGGCCAAACGCTGAACGTAACATTCGACATCACCCTTACCGGGGGCGTATCCACCAATCCCAATCAGTACCGCTTCGTCGTTGGAGACTACGGAGTAACCGCCGACGAAAGTTGGGTCGGTGGGTGGAATTTCGTTACCGACCAAGGCCTCTACAGGGGGCGTACGAACGGCAATATCCAAAGCACGAGTAATAACGCCTTAAATCTCTCAGCAACGACGGCCACCTCTGGAATTTTCGACGGAGATTCGATCGCTGCCTATACCTTCACGTTTTCGATCACACGTGATTCCGCCACCACCGTGGATCTCTTCGGTAGTCTCGTGGGTGGTGATGGCCCATTCAGTCTCACCTACACCAAGGAAAACCAGGGCACATCCTTGTTCGGCTACACCGGAGTGGGGCTCCTTTTCGGGGACCCCGCTGATTTGGATCAAGCTTCCATTTCCACTGCGCAGTTCACCGTGGTTCCAGAACCCTCCTCGACTACATTTCTCGGTTTGACCATTGGAATGAGTCTGATCTTCTTCCGCCGCCGGGCGTAAATCATGGGTTCCCCCCACCCCAAAGGCATCTGAATTTGAATCGGCAGGGCCGACCAACCGCAGATGGACAGATTGAGCGCAGGTGAAGACAAAGGATCTTCTTCGTGAGAATCCCCTTGGGGTTTTTCAGGAAGCGAAACTTAAGATTCCATCATCTGTTAATCAATCTGCGCTCCTTCCATCAATCTGCGGTTGAAGATTTCTAAAATTGTTACCCAGCAAGCCCCAAGCCCTTTTCATCATCTCCCTCGCCCCCTTCCCGTTTTCCAGCCCTAACGGAGCCAAGAGCGAAGAACCCTACTTCCCGATTCCAGCTGAATCTACTGTCCAATCGGCTGCAGCATGCGTGAAAGCGCAAACCCTACTCACCGAAGTCTTAAAGCAACATAGAAAATGCAAATAAGCATCTCCATCATCCCGATAGCCACCCTACTATTGGGCGTTTCCGCAGCCGAGACTCTCTCACCCGCCCTTGAAGTCGTCCGATGCGGCACTGTGCCGATCATCGATGCCGCGAGCTTCTCAGCAATCGGTGCCAGCGGATCGAACAATATCAACGGACCCAGTTGCGTTCGGATTCCTAGCTGGGTTGCCCCCGCAGACCGAGCCGATCCCACCGCCATTTATTATCTCTACTTTGCTAATCACGCCGACGACGAGATCCGGATGGCGTGGGCAGTCAACATCAAGGGCCCCTGGACTCTTTTCAATATGGGGACCAACGACGACCCGAGGGTCGCTGGCGATGGAGTGCTCGATCTTGGACCAACTGATGCCATCGGATTCACCGGGGGAGCCAGCGTATTCGGCCACATCGCCTCCCCCGATGTGGAAATCGATGAGGTGAACCAGCAGTTCGTCATGTTCTTCCATGGCCCAGCCAATGGAACCTCTCCAGATGCCGGGGATTTTGACACCAACACGCAGAAGACCCTCGTGGCAACGTCCTCGACAGGCCTAAACTTCAATCTCCCGACTGGAGTCGGAACCGGCGGGGTCGGTGGTGGCGAAACCGGCCACGGCGTGCGTAACGCGATCTTGGGCAACGCCTACTTCCGGACCTTCCGCTACGACGGCGAGCTGTATGCCTTCTCTAACAACGGCCCGATTTGGAAAGCTCCCAACGCCGCCGTGCCATGGCAGACTTCCGATCCCCGCGCGGATGCCTGGGACCAGCAGGCGCAGAACGTAAACCCAATCTTCGACGACCTGAGTGCCAACTACACTGCCAACCCAGGCGTCGCACCCCGCTATAACGCGGGCAATCCAACGACAAACACCGGCGCCCCTCGCCATTTCGCCACCCTGCTGCAGGACGACAACCAAACCCTCGAGGTGTGGTACACCTGCAAGGGCGAGCAACCGGAACGCATCTTCCGAACCACCATGGACCTCAGCCAGGGCAGCTGGGCGGCTGACACTTGGACGACCGTGGTGAGCGACCCCAGCACCATTCACGACCTCATGCTACTCCCCGAGCTCAACTGGGAAGGAGCAAACCGCCCCTTGGCCATTTCACTGAACGGAAGCCAGGTCAATGTCAACCAGCTGCGCGATCCAGACCTTTTCCGAGACGATGACGGGAAAGTCTACCTCTTCTACTCGGGTGAGGGTGAAGAAGCGATCGGCCTCGCCGAAGTGCTAACTACCGAGGCTAACGATACCACCGCTCCGACCATCGCCTCATCCGATATCGTCGATGACAAGGCCGGTGCAACCGTGGAGAGTAATCTCACCGTCACCTACACCGTGACATTTAGCGAAGACATCGACGAGAGCACCGTGGATGCGTCTGACTTCGACAATGCCAACCCATCAACCCCCATCATCATTGGTTCGATCACCGAGCCATCACCCGGAGAGTTCAGGGTCGAAGTCACGCCCACGACCACCGGAACCCTCCGACTCCGTATCCCGACCACCGCCAGCATCGCGGATCCCTCAGGCAACCTCCTCGACAACGACCCGGCAATCCTCGACGACACGACCCTTGACGTTGTCGAGGGGCTGAATGGAACAATCAGTAAATGGAATATTGCACGTGACAGTCCCGCAGGTTCCGTAAACACGGACCTAAACACCTCCAGCCCAACCTTTGGCGACGGCAGCACCGACAATGTCAACGAAGCCTTCGTCACAGGTGAATTTGGCGAGACCGTATCGCTGGCCGTTGGCGAAACACTGAGAGTATCATTGGGTATCACCTTCACTGGTGGTTCATCTATCAATCCCAATCAGTACCGCTTCGTCGTGGGAGACTATGGAACGACCGCCGACCAGAGTTGGGTCGGTGGCTGGAATTTTGTGCCTGATCAAAACCTTTATCAGGCGCGCACGAACGGTAATGTGCAAAGCACCAATCCAAACGCCCAAAGTCTCGTAGCAACGGCGGTCACCTCTGGAACTTTCAACGCAGACTCGACCGCTGCGTATGCCTACACGTTTTCGATCACCCGCGATTCCGCAACCACCGTAGATCTCAGTGGTAGGCTCGTAGGTGGCGATGGAACCTTCGATCTCACCTACACCAAGGAAAATCAAGCAACGAGCTTGTTCGATTACAACGGCATGGGAATTCTTTTCGGCGGCTTCTCTGAATTGGATCAAGCCACCGTCTCCAATGCACAATATAGCGTGCTTCCTTCGGCCGGGCCCTCGGATTACGTGACTTGGAACACGGTGGAATACCCCGGAGCAGACCTGAGCGATCCGAACGGTGATTTCGACAAAGACGGCTTTAGCAACGATTCCGAGCGCCTCTTTGCTCTAGATCCGACCAGTGGCTCTTCGGTGAGTCCGATTTCGATTCCGCTCGATCCCAATTCCGGCACCCTGACCTACACCCGCCGCAACCCAGGTCTGACCGGGGCTACGTACAGCTACCAATATTCGACCACACTCGGGAGCTGGCAAGATTTTACCCCAGCGAGCGAAATAGCGACTGATGCCAGCCCAGTGGAAAGCGTAACGATCACCGTACCCGCCGAACAGCTCAGCAACCCCGAGCTTTTCATCCGCGTCAGTGCCACCGAAGCAGACTGACCGCGATTTTTGATCCGGCAGCTCATCCTGAAGACCAAGGAGGTTCTTAAAGACATGACCTGGGATAAGGTCATGCCAGGTTGAGCTCTCGGAGTCGTCTGAGTAGCACGATGCGGCCTATTTCCTAGGGATTCGCTAGCAATTGCCCGATTCGTTCGCGCAACAGATGCGTGTATCTTAGTGCCGAAATTGCGGGCTCCGCCGTCTAATACGGGCAATAGGCCTCACGCTCCAATTGATTTGTAGCCGCGTGTGGCTGCATCTTTCTGTCAAAGTGTTCAACGGCTGATCAACGGATTCGGAACTCAAAGCGCCCCCCCCCTTCCAGAGTCGCCGATAGCAGAAACAGAAACGAAAACAGCAGCTTTATCCATTCCCAAATCCCCATCAGCTAACCTAGAGTTTATCCAGCCTAATTCAGCGGCGACCACGCATGCGGTCCGACGAACGACGGGCAACACTCATAGGGAAGGGAAAGAATTGAATCCACGAATGGGTAACCTTCATCCGGCTTCCGCATCCACGAAGGACCCTCCGAGTAAAGCAGGGAGCCCCACTTTCCGTCCCGTCGAATGAGCAGCTCAGTGCTACCCACCACCAATCAACATCCTCCCAATTCATGACAAACCAAAACCCATCGAAACAAGCAAACTTCATGGCGTCAGCGATGGTCGCCGTCTCCCTAATTGTCTGCCCGTCGGGCATCGCCTCCGCACAGTCGCAAGAGACCGCACAAGCCGATACTATCGCCATGGTCGATTTTGGTCAAAGCAAGGGTGAAATTCGGGCCCTCAACGGTGCCAATTTGGGGCCACCGCTAGCGGTGCAAGCAAGTGGGCTGAATCTGAACGAGCCGTATAAGGCGCTAAAAATCCCTTACGCTCGTCTGCACGATGTGCCGCTGGATAATCCCGGTATGCGCTTGGTGGATATTCAGCACATCTTCGGCAACTGGGAGGCAGATGCCTCGGACCCTAAGAATTATTACTTTGATCAAACTGATGACTACATCCGCAACTGCATCGAGAATGGCACGGATATTATTTTTCGGCTTGGGACAAGTATCGAGCACTCTATTAATAACTACTATTCGCATCCGCCGAAGGATTTCGAAAAGTGGACGGAGATCTGTCTGAATATTATCCGCCACTACAATGAAGGCTGGGCGAACGGGCATCGCTGGAACATTCGCTATTGGGAAATTTGGAATGAACCCAACGTTAAGCGCAAAATGTGGACCGGAACAATGGCAGATTACTATCGCCTCTATGTTACCTCAGCAAAGCGGATTAAAAGCGAATTTCCGGATCTAAAGGTAGGTGGGCCGGCCTTTGCCGGCCTTAGCGAGAAAATGGTCGTGCCGTTTATCAAGCACTGCCGGGAGCATGAAGCTCCGCTTGATTTTCTCTCTTGGCATTTCTATGGAATCAGCACGAAGGCCATCATATCGCAGCCCGGCCAGGCCCGTAAGTGGCTGGACAAAGAAGGATTTCACGATACGGAGCTACACCTTAACGAGTGGCACTATTTTCCTGCGAATTTCAACAAACTCAATAGTGACCAAAAATACCGGAGGAACGTATTTGAAGGGCCAGATGGCTGCAATGGCATCGATGCGGCGGCCTTCATTACTGCTGTGCTCACAGGGTGGCAGGATACGCCATTGACCATGGGTAACTACTACACTGCTACAGGTATCTGGGGGTTTGGGTTGTTTCATGTAAATGACGGCCTCCCCTACAAGACCTACCATGGTATGTTAGCCTTTGCGAAGATGCTTGACCATCCGCTCCGCGTGGAAGCTGGCTCTACTGATGCTTCCATCAAAATATTGGCTGGGGAAAATGCTTCTGGAGCAAAAGCCGTTCTTGTTACAGCGTTTAAATCAAACGCTGGACGAATCGTTCTCGACCTCAAGGGCGTGCAGGGCAAGGATCTTAAAGTCCTAAAGCTGGATCGGGAAAATGATTTAGTCCCGATTCAAGCAGAGTATAAAGGTGGCCGTGTTATCCTTGATAAGCCGGTAGGTTCATGTGTTTTCCTTGTCACGGTTCTCTAAGTTCTATCTGCTTCGATTTCATACGTGATCTCTGCACGAACAGGTTTGCCTAATACTCACAAAAAGTGCATCTGCCATCGAGCCTGCGAAGTCTTTTAAAGATTTTGTAAGAATTTCATTTTCCACGATGTATTAGGAGTTTCCTGAAGTAGCGAAAGTTGGTCGATCCATACTCGGGGAGATCATGTTATGAAATTGAGTATAGTCACCACGATAAGCGCAGTAGTTTGTCTTACCTGCCTCAGCGCGTTTGGAAGCGAAAGGCAGAGTTCCGGTGCCGCAGTGAAAAAGACCTATCTTTCGGAGATAAGGGATCAGTTAAAGGTGAAATGGCCGTCGAATCGTACGATAAATATCGTATGTCACGGTCACAGTGTTCCCGCTGGCTATTTCAAAACACCAGTCGTGGATACATTCAGTGCGTATCCCCACCTTTTACACAGGCAGCTCAAGAAGCGTTACCCATTTTCCGTGATCAATGTGATTGTGACCAGCATTGGCGGTGAAACCTCTGATAGAGGAGCAGGAAGGTTTGAAAAAGACGTTCTCTCTCTCAAACCTGATATCGTTACCATTGATTACGCCCTGAACGACCGCCGAATCGGTCTTAAAAAGGCAAAAGAGTCCTGGGAGGAAATGATTAAATCGGCCAAGGATCAAGGCGTGAAAATCATACTATTGACTCCCACTGGTGATACCAGATCTGAGCTAGATCAACCCAGTGACCCATTGAACCAGCACGCAGAGCAAATTCGCCAGCTTTCAAAGGATTACCACGTAGCACTTGCTGATAGCCTAGCTGCCTTCAAGGCTTATGACCGTGGGAAGGGTCAGCTCAAAGACTTGATGTCACAAGCGAATCATCCGAATCGTGCAGGTCATGACCTTGTAGTAGAAGAACTTTTGCAATGGTTCCCAGAAAATCAACACCCGAAAAAATGATAGCACTTCGGTTTCTCAAAGTTTTTCTCATTCTTGTTACTCTTAATTCTTGGGGGATCGCAGACGTAGAGGACAGGCCCAATTTTGTCATCATCATGGCGGATGATATGGGTTTCTCAGAACTGGGCTGCTACGGTTCTGAAATCAAAACGCCCGCCATTGATAAGCTCGCTAGCGAAGGGGTCCGCTTTTCCCAGTTCTACAACTCTAACCGCTGCGGACCTAGCCGTGCCTCTTTAATGACCGGATGTTACCCTTGGAGGGTGGGACAACCTCCAGGGGCAAACACTTTCGCAAATCTGGACAAAAATAGCGTGACCCTCATGGAGTTGCTCAAGGAGGCCGGCTATGAAACGTGCGGTGTCGGCAGGTTAGATATGGTGACTTCTGAGAACTGGCACTCTCCTTCCAATAGTGCCAAAGTGCTAGATTGGTCATTTGGTGTAATGAGCGGTGGCCCCGGAGACTACTTCAAAAAGGCGGCTAAATCACCTTGGGTGAAAAACGGCAAAAAATGGGAAAGACCTGAAGGCGAGTATTCCACCGATCTCATTACAGACTTTGTAAGTGAGTTCATTAAATCTACCGCCAATCGCTCAAAACCATTCTGCCTTTATATATCCCACTTTGCGCCTCACTGGCCCCTTCAAGCACACGAAGAAACAGTGCGCCCCTACCTAGATCTCTATAAAGCGAAGCCAATTCAGTCTCTCATGCAAGAGCGCCTTGAGAAACAAATACAACTGGGGCTAATTCCGCCGGGCACACAAATCCCCGAATCTTCTCTCACTGCGAAACCAGCTGCCAAAGGCTATCTGGCACTAGAAAGACTGGCCATCAATGCCGCTATGATCGAGAGCATCGATAAGAGTGTCGCCAAGACAATCGAAGCCCTAGAGGCGGCTGGGAAACTAGATAATACGCTGATACTTGTTTTGTCTGACAATGGTGCGAGTGATCACATGCATCATGATCATGGAAAACAAGTTCCGGAAGGAGTTAGACCTGGAAGCACTCATTCCTTTATCAATCAAGGGCCTTCCGTCGCCGCACTTGGGAACATTCCTTTTAGAAATTACAAAGCAACAGACTATGAAGGTGGTATTGCCTCACCCTTGATTGCCCGGTGGCCGGCTGGCATTTCTAGCCCAGGGAGGATAAGTAACCACATAGCCCACATTTCAGATATCTTACCGACTTGCCTAGAGCTTGCTGGCATTTCTCACTCCACGAAATTTCAAGAGCGAGAGGTCATTGCTTATACAGGAAGTAGCCTTGTTCCGGCCTTAAATGACAAGCAGCAGACCACCGAAAGAATTTTGGCATTTGCTACAGCCATACGAGATGGAGACTGGAAATTGATCATAAGGGAAGACGGCGAACATGAATTGTATGACCTTAGTAAGGATCGTAACGAATCAATAAACCTTGCCGGGGAATATCCCGAAATAGTCCAAAAGATGAATAAGCGGCACAAAGAACTATTTACGAAAACAAATAATCAAAAGTGATAAATATATGAAAATATTCGAAATAAAAGAGATGAGAAAATCGACACTTACGTTGTTGTGCAGATCGATAGTTGGCGTGGTAGCTTTGATGTCTACCGGACTGAGTGCAGAATCGTTTACGATTGATTTTTCAGAGTCTCGAGGGAAAATAAAGCCATTAAACGGCGTGAACGGAGGTCCACACGTTTTGGAAGATCACGTTTCTGCTATGATACAACGCCATAAAGAGGCGGGCTTTGCGATCACTCGCACCCATGATGCTCGCTGGCCGACACCCGATGTCGTCGATATTCATACCATTTTCCCGCTTTTTCATTTAGATGCAGACGATCCGAAGAATTACTACTTCGATAAAACAGATGATTACATCGCGGCGATTGTAAACAATGGATCAGATGTCTTGTTCCGATTTGGTGAAAGTATTGAGCATACAACCGCCTACTTCATTCACCCCCCAAGTGATTTTGATAAATGGGTCAAAATTTGTGTCAATATACTGCGTCATTATAACGAAGGGTGGGCTGATGGTTTCAATTACAATATTAAGCATGTTGAAATATGGAATGAGCCCTCGCACATCGGCCCCATGTGGAGAGGCACCCAAGAGCAATATTTTGAATTATATAAGAAAGCATCCATTGGGATTAAAGCGGCTTTCCCGGATGTTAAGATCTCTGGATTAGTAGACAATCCCGGAAGAGCATGGGAAAAACCGTTTTTGGAATTTTGCAAAAGCAATAATCTGCCGTTCGACTTTTACTCCTATCATATATATACTGATAATGTGATAAAGCTGAGAGATGGTGCGATCACTGCACGTAAGCTCCTAGATTCATTCGGCTTCACCGAAACTGAAATTCACATGACCGAATGGAAATGCAGTAACGCGGATTTCAAAATACTTCGCTCCCGTGATCCAGAACGCTTCCCGGAGAAAGCAGCCAGTTATTTGAAAATGTCCACCGGTCCCGCTGTTTCATCGATGATCGGATCCACACTCATGATTCTACAGGATACCCCTATCGACATGGCTTACTACTACACTGCGGATACATCACTGTGGGGCATGTTTGACCGCGTTGGAAATCCTTATTCGAGCTACTATGCATTCCTCGCCTGGAGAGAAATGCTAAACACGCCAAACCGAGTCACCATAGAAGGCTCAATGCCGAGTGAAATGCAGCAGATCATAGCGGGTGCCTCCGATGATGAGAAAACGTTTTCCTTCATGATTAGTAATTACAAAGGAAAACAATCGGAAGCCTCTGTGATACTTGAGAACTTGCCTCTCACAGGTGAAGCGACTGTCGAGCGATACTTGGTAGACGGCACGCATGATTTTGAACTCGTTTCTTCCTCTACCATTTCCACTCCCAATCCAGAGATAAAAATGGACCTCGCACCCAATTCACTGTGGCTCGTGAAGGTTAACGTAACGCCCTCCGCTGCGACTAAAGCCTCTGACGAATGACTTCATTAGATCTATCTGTGGGCAGCCCATAAATTCCCGATTGCCCAAATTTAAAATTGGCTCTAATTTCACTCAAGCTTCCTGAACCAACGCCATGAAATCAATATTCATTCTTCCTGTCATCACGCTGATCGCCACTGGATTCCTTATCAGCGGACTTCATGGGAAAATCGACCGGTTGGCAGAGGTGAATGAAATCCTTTCCAAGCGGATTGAGGTGACCAAAAGCAATTCCGTCTCCACTTGGGAAAGCCCGGGACGAGGGCGCGGCGACGTCCCTGGGAAAAGGATAGGCTGGAAGGAAATGCTTTCGCTTGCAGGTGCAGACCCGGCCAATAGAACGGGAGGCGACATCGGGAGAGCTGCAGCATTTGAGAAACGTCTGTTGGAAATGAACAGAGAGGAAATGATCGGCATTCTTGATGAGATCGACAACCCTTATCTTACGGATGCCCAGCGCGACATCCTCTTTGCCATGGTTGTTATGCCATTTGCCCTAAAGGAACCAGATCTGATACTCACCCGTTTCCCCGACCGCCTGCGTGACTTGACTCCGAACACAGTCTCGTGGTTGAGCGCTGCCTTTGGCAACTGGGGAGCGAAGGACGGCCCTGCTGCCGCCGAGTGGTTGGACAAGCAGGTCGGGTCGGGGGTGTTTATGACCAAGGGTCTCGATGAGCGGAATCCACTACTGGCCATCTATGAAGCCAGTCTGCTAGACTCGTTGCTTGGTAGTCATGCGGATCTTGCCGAACTTAGGATTGGTAAGATGCCGGTATCGGAGCGGCGGGATATACTCCGGCGCGCGGCCTGGGGTGTGGAGAAAAGCAAGCAAGCTTCCCTTGTTGAACTTGCCCGTAGGCAGCTTGATGAAATAGATGTGAGAAACGTCCTGGGAAGCAGTGCGGCAGCTCTTGCCGCGGCAACAGATGGCAGTGGCCTCAGTCTGGTGGATGAATACCTTGAGCGTATTCCCACGACAGAGGCGGAGCGCGATGAGTTATGGAGAACATCGGCGTCCTCATTTCTAATGAGAGAAAGCGAACCTAGCCTTGAGGATGTGGGGACTGTAAGGGACTGGCTGGATGAGAGGTCCTCCGAATCGGCCAGTCAGATCATCGGCGATACGCTAGGGGATATGGCAAACGCGAATTCGAGAACAGGATACAAGACTCACGCGGAGGTATTACTACGTTTCCACGCGGAAAATGGTGGTGATGATCTTCTGCTAGGTTTTTTGAATAAGGCCACGATTTACAATAACAAAGAACAAGCTCGAATCATTGCCGAAAAGATTTCGGATCCTGCAAAACGTGCTGCAGCACTCCAACGCATCAGATGAAATTCTCCCTTAAGATCTCCGTCAGCATCTCCGCTCTTATCCTGATTGTCGGGATCTCCCTGCGCTCAGTGCTTGAGAAGCGCCTTCGGGAGGCGTCCGAGGTGAACGCAAAGCTTGTGGCGGAAGCCACCTCCCTTGGCATTTCATCCGACGTATCAAATCCCGATGACGCCGTCCTGATACCTAGGCGCCCGAGAGCCGCCACCAAACTTCAATCCGTGGCATTGGCGAATGAGATCATCGCCTTCCGAGTAGAGGTTGATCAGGGTGGAGAGGTCAGCGAGGAGGAAAAACGAAAACGCTACGCTGCTTTTGTGGAAAGCGCGTCCTTACTGAATGCAACGCAGCTGAGAGCCCTCATCGAGGAGTTCCGGCATAGCACCGAGCTGAGCGACAGCGCGCGCACCACCCTGATTTTTTTGACAATGGGCATCCTGACCGCGGACCACCCTGCGATGGCAGTGAGGGTGCTGACCGGGGAGCTTGGCGCTAAAGTTCGCAGTGTAAGTATCGAATCCATGCTGGCCGACTCCATGGCGAGCTGGGGAAGGAAAGATCCTACGGCAGCCATGGAATGGGTAAGGGAGAATGCCGCGAAGTTCCCGGATCTGGTGACGGACGAGATCAAGGCAGAATTGGTGAAAGGCGCAGGAGAGAAGAGCATAGCCCTGGCCATGGGACTGATCTCCGAGCTTGGTTTCAAGAATCCTGAGGATGCTCTGAAGCAACTCGCAAGCACTTCTGAAAGCCCAGCTGAAAGGAAGGAATTTGTTAACCAGCTGCGGGCGTTTATAGAGAAATCAGAGAGCGTAGAGACGCAGAAAGCAGCTCAACGTTCACTCCAATCGCTTGCTGGTGGGATCACGGAGGATGGATTCGAGGCCGGAAGTGCTTGGATTGAGGAAAACCTTCTTCCCAATGAAATGTCAGAGCTCGCTAGGTATATTGGCTTCGAATCAAACAACAGAGCTGAGAGAAGGCAATGGATCGACTGGATGGCGAAGAATCTGCCCAACCAGGGCAGCAATCCACGTTTTTCAGAGATGGTCGGCGACTGGACGAGAGTGGACTACGTGGCCGCTGGCGAGTGGCTGGTATCCCAACCTGCCGGGAATACCAAGAACCTCGCGATTTCCGCTTACGCGACGGAGGTTGCGCCCTATGATCCGCAGGCAGCGGTGGATTGGGCGCTCACCATGCCCGCAGGACAAGCCCGCCAAGAAGTCTTTTCAACCATCCTCAAAAAGTGGCCGAAGGAAGACTCGCAACAGATCGCTGAACGCAAAGTTTTCGCTGAGAAATACGGGATCAAGTAGTCCCAACTCAGTTAATGAAATTCACCTGATAAGGGAGAAGAGGCATAACGTTTTCGCGACGCGTTTCCGTCTCAGCCCGAGCACCAGGGTTTCATTGAAATATTGAGGAGAATTTATTTTTATGATTAACAAGACAAAATACCTAATTTCCCATCTCTTCCTCGTGCCAGTCCTGGCGCTTGCTGGCGAGCGACCCAATATCGTATGGATTACCTGCGAAGATATCAGTCCTTATCTCGGTTGCTACGAGTGCCCCGAGGCGCAGACACCCAACTTGGACAAACTGGCGGAACGCGGAGTGCGGTATACGAATGCCTACGCCAACTCACCGGTTTGTGCCGTGGCGCGCTCCACGCTGCTAACCGGCATGTATGCAAGCACCACCGGATCCCATCAGATGCGGTGCGACACTCAATTGCCTGCCTCTATTCCCGCCTACCCCAAGCTCCTGAGGCAGGCTGGCTATTATTGTACCAATAATTCGAAGAAGGACTACAACTCAAACTTCGAAAAGGATTCCACACTCTGGGACGAATCCAGTGGCAAAGCCCATTGGAAGAACAGGGAGGAAGGGCAGCCGTTTTTTGCAGTTTTCAATCTGACAACAACGCATGAGAGCCAGCTCAACCAAGGGCGTATCGGGAAGTATGTGCAGAATAAGCAAATTCCCTCCAAGTCGCGTATTGATCCGAAGGATATCAAGCTTCCTCCCTATCATCCTGACCTACTTGAGATACGTAAGGACTGGGCACGGCTGCATGATCTAGTCACCTATATGGATCAGCAGGTGGGAGAAAAGCTCCGTGAGCTAGAAGATGCGGGACTAGCCGATAATACGATTGTATTCTTCTATTCTGACCACGGTGGGATGCTTAGCCGATCTAAGCGATTCATCTACTCCGGGGGTACCCAAGTGCCATTGATCGTGCATTTCCCGAAAAAATGGCAAGACCTTGCCCCTGCGAAGGACGGTGAGACCTGCGACCGGCTGGTCAGCTTTGTGGATTTCCCGAAGACACTACTTTCCCTAGCGGAAGCCGAGGTGCCACCGATCATGCAAGGCAGCATCTTTCTAGGCAACCATGCCGAGCCAGCACCCCAATACGTGCACTTCACGCGCGACCGCATGGGCACCCGGCCCGACTTCAGCCGGGCCGTGACCGACGGTCGCCACTACTTGATCCGAAACTTCATGCCACACCGGCCGCTTGGGCGTGCCGACCGTTATGGCTTCCAGACACAGGCGAACTGGCGGGCCTGGGAGAACTATTTCGAAGCAGGAAAATGCGATCCTGTGCAGTCACAGTTTTTCCAACCCAAGGCACTCATCGAGCTTTTCGACACTCAAACCGACCCATGGCAAGTGACAAACCTCGCAGGAGAGCCTACGCAGCAGCCACGCATCGAGGCAATGTCGCGCGAGCTTGACCGCTGGATGATCGAAACACGCGACACCGGACTGATACCCGAACCATTGGTTCCTGAACTCATCGGCCCGGGCAGCACATCGGAGACGCTCTACGAATACGCACAGAGCGATCAATACCCCGTGGAGGAATTGCTTCGGATCTCGAAGGAAACCGCGCTGGGTGATCGCGGAAAACTCTCGGACTACATTGCGTTTACCGAGCATGCTCATCCAGTCGCCCGCTACCGCGGAGCCTACGCCTTGTTTCTCGTGCGGAGCCATGACGCTGCGGTCCAAAAAACGCTCAAGCAAATGATCGCCAAAGATCCCATGTCTGCAAACCGCGTCATAGCAGCCCAAGCCCTCGGGCGCTGTGGTGATCCTGAGACCGCCTACGCAGCCTTGCTCAAAGAGATGGACGCAACCCCCGACGGTTTTGGAACGCTCTATGCCCTCAACGCCCTACAATACGCCCATCTCGCCGACCGTTTGACACGCGCCGACTTCAAGAGGCTCTTGTCAAAAAAATACAGCAAGACTGCTGATTCCAACGGCGTATCAATGGCCGCTCGGCTCATTAGAGACACCATGAACTACCTGCCCAAGCAGCGCCCCGTGGATTGAATGAACCACCATGAAACCTGTATTACAGGATTCGGCGAAATCGCAGCAATCATCCCCGCCCTCCGATCCGAACCGGCGGCTGACTCAGAGACCACAACGAAAGCAACTTCCTAGGACTGTGGAGGCTCAACGAGGACATCTGAAAGATTCAGGACGGGGAAGATTCCTGCGGCAAACGGACTTTCCCCTATTGCTGCCGATTCGATGCAGAAACGCCAGAGGACGCTGCGCTCAATGGTGCTGGCGCCGCCCAAAACTCAGCTCCGCAAAAAAAATCAAACTTTTCGTGATTCTGAGCCGTCAATCTGCCCTTAGTCTGTAGTGGCGCATTCCTCTCCAGAGTCGATCAACGAAGATGCGGAAGCAGCGGAAGCGGCTTTCGTCTCGCAGATGAATGGGCTCCAGGGCACCCTGCTCACCTACGTCAACACCTTACTTCCGGGGGAACCCGAGGTTGCCGACATCGTCCAAAACACGAATGTCATCCTTTGGAAGAAGCGCGCGGACTTCGAGCCGGGCAGCAATTTCCGCGCGTGGGCCTTCTCCGTCGCCTACTGGGAGGTGCGCACTTGGTTGACCAATCGCCGCCGTAAGTCATGGCTCGTGTTCGATGAGGACCTCGTGACCGCGATCACCGAGCGCTTCATGGCCCGCGAGCATTCGCACGGCCCGCGAGCTTTGGATTCCTTTGACGCACTCCGGCACTGCCTCGCCAAGCTGCCCGATGCCGACCGCCTTGTCCTGCTGAACCACTATCAGCACGGCAAGTCCCTTGAGGAATGCAGCCGGGTGTTCGGACGCAGTCAGGATGCCTTGCGGATGGCTGTCTTTCGCCTGCGTGCCGGTCTCCGGCGCTGCATCAATTCTAAAATCGCACTGGAAAGGGTTCACTCATGAAGCCGCGCGATCAAGAACTTCTTTTACAACGCTTCGTCGATGGTGACCTCGATGAGGGTGCCTGCCTCGAGGTCGTGGCTCTCATCAATTCCGACCCTGCAATCTTCGATATCTACTGCGACTATGCGGAGATCGATGCCGGAATGCGCTACCTGACTTGTGGCCCGGCCAATGCCCTAGGACAGCAGACAGCCCTGACCGAAGAATCGCGCCAAAACACCCTCAAGCGGGCCAAGGCATCGGCACTCCTCGCTGCGGCTGCGGCGATCGTCGTCCTCTCGGCCATCCTTTATTTGAGGTTGGTGGCGGAACCTCCCCCCGTGCTGACCTTCCGCACCAGCCCGGATACCCGCCTCGCCATCACCCACATCATCGAGGGCGAGAAGTCGCCAGATCCCAACACCCTTGCCGTTGGCTCTCGGATGATGGTGAAACAGGGCTGCGTGGAGTTCACGTTCGAGTCTGGAGTGAGTTGCATTGTCCAAGGGCCGGCCGATCTGACTCTGCTTGAGGAAAACAGCGTCCGCCTCGACCGCGGAACCTCCTGGTTTCGCGTTCCAAAGGAGGCGATCGGATTTGAGGTCCGCACGCCGGAAATGAAAGTGGTCGATCTCGGAACCGAGTTTGGCATCATTTCCGAACCCGGTGAAAGCGACGAAGCTCATGTAATGAAAGGCAAGATCGCTCTCACCGCCCTGCTCGGCCGCAAAGAGGAGGCTCTATTAGAATCCGGGCAGGCCCGAACGGCCAATTTCGTGGGTCGGCTCGACAAAATCGAGGCCAGACCCGAAGCCTTCCTGACGGAACTTCCCTCAAACCTTCCTTCGATCAGCATCTCTTTCGATTCTCGATCTGGAAGCAGATTGGCGGTCACGGGCACGCATCCGGACGCGGCCTCCATCAAGGCGCGCCTGATATCAAGCAAGCCCGCCTCCGGTGTCATACCGGGCGTTGTCGGCAACGCCATTTCCTTGAACGGAGAGGGTGACTGGATCAAGACGGATTGGCCGGGTTTCTCGGGAGATACCCCGCGTAGCGTGGCGTTCTGGTTCAGGATCCCGCAGGGAGCTCATTCGGGGACCGATTTCCCGGCCGTCGTCGGCTGGGGCTCACGCGAAAATCGGTCCAACGGGAAATGGAAAATCTGGCTTACCCGGAACCACGGGGACGGAGAACTTCTGCCGGGTATTTCCTTCGGAGCGGACGACTACTACTGCGAGACCCCGGTCGATGACGGGCACTGGCATCACCTTGTCGCGATCTTCAACGGCCCAGCACTCGCCGACGGGTCACCGGAGTGTTCGCTTTACCTTAATGGCAATAGAAAGCCCCTTGTGCACCACTTCGGTCCAGAAGGACCGCCCGAAAGTCGGGAAGTGCAGACCGTGACCACCGGTCCAAAAGCCCACCCGATGTCCATCGGCTTTGGTCTCAGCCCCAAGCTGCCGACCCTTCAGGCCGACTTGGATGAGCTTCAGCTCTTTGAAGGTGCCATCCCTGAACAGACCATCCTAGAACACTATCAAAGACGCAGTGTGCGCTGAACACCGCAACCTCAAATCCCATCCAACTACGACCGTCGGCCTTCATGAACCGATTTCTGAAAAACCAAATCTCCTAGCAAATCTCGGTCGCATCCCGCGATCCCTTGAATACAACCCCAATAAACATCAATCAGACATCATGAAATCAATACACATTCCCCTAGTTGCCCTTCTTCTTTCACCCACCCTTCCCGCCGCCTCGATCGTGTGGGGATCCGCTCAAAATGTCACCGGCGCAGTGGGCGAAATCTCCACGAACGGAACTTCCTTGGGAGCTTGGAACGTGAGTAACCTGACTGGCGCCGCCACGGAGATCAACGGTGTCTCTTTCGAAAAATGGACGCCGTCTAACTGGACAGGTGGGACGGCCACCGCACTGGATCAGACTGGCACCACTAGCCCATCCACGACTGGCGACGCCGCCTATGACGACCTCCTGAGAACCGCGCGTGTTGCTCAAGGAGGTTCGGCCGCCAACCCGTCCGAAACGGGCTACATTCAACTTGATTCACTCGTGACTCTCGTGCCCGGACAAGCCTACGAAATTCAGATCTGGTTCAATGATCAAAAAACTCCTAACCAGGATCGGGTAATCACATACGGCTCGGCCAGCGGCACACTCACGCTCGATACCGTTGGGGGCACCGTTACCGGAAACCCTGGTCCTGGAGCGTCCACCGTTGCCCTGGAAGCTGATCCCAACAACACCGCCGGCCCGTCAGATACCGTGTTCGGTCAATACGCCATCGGCACCTTCACTGCGGATTCGGATGCGTTCTATCTTCTTGCGCAGGGCACGCACCCCACCCCTGAATCGAATCTCAGACCCCACCTCAACGGCATGCAGATCCGCACGATTCCCGAACCCTCGGCAGTCCTCCTTTCGATGTTTGCCTGCGGTCTCACCATGATTCGCCGCCGTCGATAGGCGAAAATGCCAATACTTGCTGAATCTCATTCAAGAGGGCGGTGCCGTAGGTCGCTAAGGCTCTCCGTCATCGCCCCAATTTTGTCACTTTGAGCCCAAACGCACCATGAATCATAAAACCCTTTTACTCATTGCTTGCTCAAGCTCGCTCACCTCCAGCATCCTCAGCGCCGCACCAATTACTTGGGGGGCGGCTCAAAACGTTACCGGCGCAGTGGGCGAAATCTCCACGAACGGTAGTTCCGTGGGAGCTTGGAATGTGGGCAACTTAACTGGTGCTGCCACGGTGATCAACGGAGTCTCCTTCGAAAAATGGAGTCCGCCTGCTTGGACTGGTGGGACGGCCACTGCACTGAATCAGAACGGTTCGAGCGCCATTGACCCATCCACCACCGGCAACGCCGCCTATGATGACCTCCTGAGAACCGCGCGTGTTCCTCAAGGTGGAGACGTTGGTAATCCGTCTCAAACGGGCTACATTCGACTCGATACACTCGTCACTCTCGTGCCGGGGCAGACCTACGAAATTCAAATCTGGTTCAATGATCAGAAGGAACCCAACAATGATCGGGTCATCACCTTCGGCTCAGCCAGTGGCCCACTCACAACTCTTGCTGATGGAATCGTTAGCGGGAATCCTGGTCCGGGAGCATCCACCGTTTCCCTGGAGGCCGATCCCAACAACATCGCCGGCCCCAGTGATGCCGTGTTCGGTCAGTACGCCATCGGCACCTTCACCGCCGATACCGATGAATTCTATCTTCTCGCCCAGGGAACTCACCCAACCCCTGAGACGAATCTCAGACCCCACCTTACCGGCATGCAGATCCGCGCAATTCCGGTGCTCGCTCCCATCGGACATTACTGGGATTTTGATACGCTTGACGTTGCCACTTCCCTCCCCATCGACCGCTATGGAGCATTGGTCACCACCGCATCAGGCTTACCCGATATCTCCATCGATTCCACTTACGGCGAGGCCTTCGTTGGGGCCGGCAAGTCTTTGAACACCTTCACTGCTGGCTCCGATTACTTGATCGCAGAGACCCACGCTGACACCTTCGCAACCGCGCTCGACTTTGGAATGAACAGCTTCGCGATCTCCTATTGGTCCTACAACGACACACGTGATGAGAACCCGAATAACGCGATGGTGTTCGATTGTGTCGCTGGTGCCGCCGCTGGCGGCCTGCAATTGGGCACCAATGCCAATGGCATTTACAACCTCCGCATCAATGACGTCGACGGAAACAGCGTGATCTCGAACAACGTCTCCGGTTTTGGCGGAGTGACCCAACCCGCCGACCAGTGGGTTCATGTGACGCTCAATGTGGATCGAACCAACAATCTACTCTCGATCTATTTCAATGGAGTCGCCATCCCGGAGGGCTCGATCAGCATTTCCAGCCTGACCGGGAAAATCACCTGCAGCCAGGACCTGCAACTCGGCGCTCGTGACGGCACCACACAGCTTTGCGGTCTCGATGACTTTGCAATCTACCCACAGATTCTGAGCGCCCAGCAGATTACCGCCCTGGCCAACGCCACCACCACGCCGCTGGACGTGCTGGCCAGCTTCGAAGACAGCACTGGCATCCCCGTCGTATCCACCGCTTTTGATGGAACCACGGGCGAGTTCACGATGATCTTCACCTCCACAACCGGGAAGACCTACAGTGTCTTCGGAGGCAGCGACCTTGCCGATATTTCATCTTGGCCCGAACTCACCGTATCCGACATCACCGGCGACGATACCGACCTCACCTACTCCCACACACCGGGCGGATCCAGGTTCTTCTATCAAGTGCGGGAGGACTGATCCGCACGTTTTCGCCCCCGCACATCCGATTCCATCGAGCCTCACCATCCATGACTCAACTACCGCCCCGCCATCGGCGGATGCTTTCTGGCCTCGCATCCCTTCAGGCCAGTATCCCCATGGCGGGCGTCTTCGTGGCGCTCTCATTGAGCCTCGATTTGTCGGGTGCGCCGCTCCCACCGGACGATCCTTCCCTCACCTCCAATCTCGTCACGTGGCTGGCCGACCCGGCTAGTAATTTCGAGGATGGCACATGGTATGACCTCGGTCCCAACCGGTACAAGCTGACCACCGTCGGCGGCTTGACGGATCCCGCGATCATCACGGAATCGCCAGGCAGCGGTCTCTTTTCGGGAAAGAGCTTTTCGTCCCTGTTCTTCTCTCAATCAGCAAGCGAACTCCTGAGTGGTCCATCGGGCGCTTCCAGCTATGCGGCTCTGACGGCCGTGGTGGTTTACCGGGCTACGCAGCGCGATGGAAATCTTCGACCCTTCGGGATTGGTTCATTGAACCCACTCAGCCCGGTACCTTCTTCCCTTCCACACGTGAACATGGGGACGGACCCGTCGATCAGGAAGGACAATGGATCACTCATCGGCCACACCATTGCCCACCCGCTCGACCGAGTCTTCATTCGGACCACCGTCTTCGATTCAAGTGGCTCGGGATCGATCAAGGAACTGTTTGACGGCAGCACCGCCTATTCATCTAACAGCACCCATTACACGGTCAACAGCGGGCAACTCTTTGTCGGAGACGTCCGCAACTCCGCCACTCCCGGCAATCTATCCGTTGCCGAAGTCATCGTCTTCAACCGCGCCTTGAGTGCGGGGGAAATCAGCGGCGTCGAGGAGTATCTCGTCGCCAATATCGGGACCTCCCGCCCGGCACCCCGCAGCGCCCCGCCAAGCACCCAAGGTTCTTCGGATCGACCGAACATTCTGCTCATTGTCAGTGATGACCACGGCAGCATCGACCTCAACTGCTTCGGTGCCACCGACCTCGGCACTCCGCATCTCAATGGACTCGCGGCAGAAGGCCTCAAACTCACCCAGTTTACGGTGACCTCGTCCGTCTGCACGCCTTCACGGGGAGCATTCCTCACCGGCCGCTATCCGCCAGCCACCGGCATCACGGGTAATTCCTCAAGCATGCCGTCCTCCGAGTTCACCATGGCCGAACTCGCCAAGACCAGAGGCTACCATACCGGCATCTTTGGCAAATGGCACCTCGGCGACCCACCAGGCGAGCCACTCCGCCATGGCTTCGATACCTTCTACGGATTCCTCAAGGGCACGATCGAAAATTACGAACACGACCGGCTCAACTGGGACGCCTCAAACGGGCAGCCCTACGAAAGTCGCGTCATCGTGGAGCACGAACTCTGGAGAGACTCGACCTCCATCACCGAAGATGGCACCCATTTTGGTGATCTCATCGTCCGTGAAACCAACGCCTTCATGGAAGAGCACCAGGACGAGCCCTTCTTTGCCTACGCGGCCTTCAACACGCCGCACTACCCGGTCCAGCCCTACGAGAATTTCTATCAAAGCTACAGCGGTCTGGCCGAGCCACGGCGCTCGTATGCAGCACTCGTCAGCACGCTCGACTATCAGATCGGCCAAATCCTCAACAAGCTCGACGAACTTGAACTCGCTGAAAACACCATCGTGATCTACTTTGGCGACCACGGCCATTCCCTCGAGTCCCGCACTCAAATGTGGAACCCTGGTGCCCCTGTGCCATCGGGAGGCGGGGACAACGGCCCCTACCGGGGAAACAAATTCACCCTCTGGGAAGGCGGAGTACGAGTGCCAGCCATCATCCGCTGGCCAGCCGTCCTTCCCGCCGGGGAGACCCGGAGCCAGCTCATCATGAGCACCGACCTAATGCCCACGCTGTCCAATCTGCTCGGCGTCAATCTCCCAAACCGCGTGGACGGCCGCGACATTTTTTCTGTGCTCTCCTCTACCTCCGCAGCCTCTCCCCATTCCGTGGTCCACTACTACCTGACCGACCAATGGGCCATTCGCGAAGGCCCATGGAAGCTCGTCAACCAGAACAACAACACCGCCCTCTACAACCTCGACACCGACATCGGGGAAACCACCGACCTGGACGCCGTCCACCCCGGAATCGCCGACCGCTTGCAGCGCCTGCACAACCTCTGGGCCGCCGACCCTGAAGGCAATCACGAAGGGATCTCCGCCAACGAACTCGCTGTCTCGGATCTCTCATGGGCCACGTCCGCCGGAAGCCTCTTTCGCGACTACAGCCCCACCGCTTCCAGCATCCTGCTCGCGAACGGAACCTTCGTGCCCAAAGGAGTCTCCTCCACGGGTGACTCGAGCCTGACCCTCAATCTTGGGGGACTCCACACCCGCTTCCTCGCAACCATCGCCCACTCGAATACTTCACCGACCTCATCCAGCGTCACCTTCGAAATCCTCGGCGACGGTGTCGTGCTTTATTCCTCCGGTGCCCGGACTCGCAACTCATCACCGATCGACATCGATCTCGACGTCACCGGGGTTGATGAATTGATCCTCCGCTCCGTCAGCAGCACCAACAACCCCGTCGCCGTCTGGGGATCCGCACGAGTCGAATTCAGCACCGACTCGCTCATCCGCGTCTTTCAGAACAGTAGTGGCACTTCCACCATCAAGGCCACACCGCCAGCATCTGCTTCCACGGAACTCGCAGCCCTGGTCAGCATCGAACTCCCATCCGATCTGCCGAACGCCGAATTCTACCTCATGGTCTCCGACAATCTTGATCGCTGGCGCGAGTCGCGAGTCGTCTTCTCAGGCGGCGTCTGGAGCATCGAAGGTCAGGACGCCACGCTTGAAACGGCAACGGATCTCGGCGGCAACCGCTGGAAAATTGAGTTCGGCCTACCTCCGGGAACCGCCTCCTTTGCTCGAATGAGATTACGCATGGTCGCTACGGAATAGTAACTCATCTACAATATTATTACCTATACGCTCTCAGGCATTTCCCAGTATACGCAATGCTATACTGACCAATTCTTAACTTATTATTCAGGTAGAGCCGAATGACTAATTCGCCGTTCTCCGAACATCCAGTGGATACCCCGAGAAGCGTGAGTATAGATCACCCCGATAGATCATATCACTTTTCCAGAATCATTCAAAACATCATTGAGATCTTAGAAATCCAACAACTTCACCAGCCGGCAACCCACCCCATTAAGCCCCAAAAAATCATGAAACACCGACTAATCTTATCATCCATCGTAGTAGGATGCCAAGCAGCGCTCGCAATCAACATCGTCGAGTTTGATTTGGAGCCAACGGTCTTGCTCGACTATGTGCCGGCGCCCGAAAGCCCGGGCATCTTTCCTGCATCCACCACGCCCGCCACCATCGATAGCGCAGCTGGACTCTCAATGAATATCGTTTTCACTCCGAACGGTAATGACATCAATCAGATCATCACTAAGTCCAGAAATCTTGCCGAAATCGGCGGCAATGGGAGCGGAACCGGACTCTACTTGAATGGAGGCGAAATATACTTTCTCAGCAAGGTCGGCGGCTCTGGATCTGACGTTGCGACATTCAACGACTTGGATTTCGCCACGGGGGGCAACAATCTTGTTGCCTACAAGAGTTCCTTTGGACCGTTGACGGAGGGAACTGAGTACTCGATCGGCCTTATTTACGACCCCAACACGACTGCTCCGACGCTCACCCTTGGAATTCTCCCGACCGGGGGAACCTTGAGCATCGAAACCGTCAATTTTACTGGTTTTGAGGCTCTTGGTTCAAACTGGTTTGGTAATCGAACCGTCTCATCCTTCGTGATTCCCGGAAACGGTGGAGGCGGAACGAGCACAGATGGCAATCCGTTCCGCGATGGCGCGAACTCGACGACGAGTAATATCCTTGCACTCAACGGAACCAAGGGACCCGTCACTGTCTGGAACAGCTTAGGATCTCAAATTGCCGTTCCCTTACCGACAAGCCCAATCAAAGTGACGACCATTAGCACCACCCTAGTCGATGGAACCGGTGGTGATCCTGATACCCGATCCGTGACGATTAGCTGGGAGTCGATTGAAGAGGCTGAATACTCGATTCTGACGAGTTCTGACCTCACGGAAGAAGACCTCAGTCAGTGGACCGAAATAGAAACAAACTTTCCGGCCGCAACTGGCGGAAACATCACCAGCTTCACCCAAACCGGCATACCTGCCAGTGCTCCCAGGCGCTTCTATGTGATACGCGATGCGGCGAATTGACGCCGAACAATGGAACTAATATTTACCTAACGGAAGCAAACCTTAATCTGAGTTCAGATATGGGTTCTATAGGCATGGGAGGGTGAGTCAGTTCTTAGAGTCTTAAAATCGGTGTGATTAATATAATCTGAGGCTAGCAATCTCACTTTTATCAATGCGGCGGCCAGATTACTTTATAACTTCTAGATGCCCTGTGATCAAAACAAGATGATCTCAAACCCTCTTAAGGATTCCGTGAAACATCGAGGTTTCGCCTTAATGGTGACTCTCTTGATGATGATTCTGTTGACCGTGATTGCGGTGGGACTTCTGACACTTTCAACCGTCGCTCTGGGTTCGAGTAGCCAATCGTTGGCGATTCAGGAGGCCCGCGGAAACGCCAGATTCGCCCTGATTCTGGCGGTAGGAGAGCTTCAGAAATACGCCGGCCAGGACCAGCGGACGACGGCGGTCGCCGATATCGCCGGAACCGCTGACGGTCTGGCTCTGGATGCGGGCGGATCCCCCATCAACGATATCTCTGTTAGCAAGCTTTCCAAGCGCCTCTCTCCGGTTCAGCCTGGAACGCGTTATTGGACCGGCGTATTTGTCAATCAGGACGATCCGGAGACCATCTTCAAGCAGAGCCCCACTCCCCTCAACATCCATTGGTTGGTCAGTGGAGTCAAATCCAGCTACAGCGCCGCCAACCGTACTGGTAGCCCGAATATTCTTCCGTCAGACACGGCCTATGCTATCGGAGCCAGCGGCGATGTGACCGATCCTTCAAAGGCCGTGGTCTTGGTGGGAGAAAATAGCGTGGGCAAAGGAGCTGGCAGAGCGGATCAGTATGTCGTCGCTCCGCTGGTAAATATCCAGTCTAAGGAGGATTCCAACCCCACGGGCCGCTTCGCATGGTGGGTGGGTGACGAAGGAGTCAAGGCGACCATTAACCTAATGAGAACCCGCGACGACCCGACGCTCTACACATCGCTTTCCGCACAGCGCCGCGGATGGGAAACGATTCCCGGATTCTCTGAGTATCCCACACCTTCCTCCCCATCTCATGACTTTCTTCCCAAGATCACGGACCTAGAACAAGCAGCCCTGCTCGTTCCAAGTGCGGGTACCACCACTGGCGGCGCATCCCCCCTCCAGAGCGTGTTTCATTCCGCGACTGCGGAAAGCCGCGCCGTCCTTTCTGATCCGCTCCACGGAGGCACCAAGATCGACCTCACCGCTGTTCTAGCCAAAGACCTTCCCACCCAGAACCCCAACTCCGGCATCTCCGACTACCCCATCGCGGGAAAACCCATCATCCCAAAAATCGCCGCCCCGTCCATGCAGGCACCTCTCTGGGATGCCGTGAAGGAATTCCAAGATCAGTCCAAGCAACTCACGGGAGGCTCGCTGCTCGTTCAGGAAGCGGACTCCGTCTATTCACCTGTGATCGCCCCCGTCATCACCGATTTACGGATCCTGATGGGCGCCAAAATGAAGCCCAGAAATTCGTCTGGAAACAGCTACAACATCAACGCCTGCGGAAAGATCGCCATCGCCATAGCCAACCCCTACTCGGTAACCTTGGAGTGGAAACAGGATCTCGAAATCCAACTGATTAACCAAACCCCGTATGGCAACAAGCCCTCCCGGATTTTTGGACTCGGTAACAACGACAACACCGCATTTATCCCTGGCAATACGGATGAGCCAGCCGTGTTCAACAACACCGCATTCGCCATCAAGCCATCCTCCTTGGCCCCGGGCGAGGCGCGAGCCTATTCGCTCGCGGGACCCGCCTACCGACCACGGGCCACTGCCACCCAACGGACGGTGGTGAATCTCGCACCGTTCCAAACATGCTCGCCATTCGACTTCAACAACTGCGTCGAACTGGAGAACCCACAAGTGATCACCGTCACCCAGAATACGCCGACCATGAACGTCCGTGAAAGCTGGCAAACCACCCTTGTGATGACGGAAATGCGGCTCGGCGGGACACCTTCCACAGCCAGCCCCTTGCGCAGGATCGAACGTTTGGAACTCGACAACGGCTACTCTTTTCCCAACCGGCACACGTTCTCCCAAGCCGAGGCGCGCCAGATGACCCAGCCCTTCCCAATGATGCTCTATAGTATCCAAATCAGCCAGCCTGGGACCGATTACAAGCAAGTCATGCCCTCAACCTACGAAGCCGGGCAACGCGGCTCCACCCTGCGGACCTTCGCGGATTTCAACTTACGGGCCACACAATTCCACAAGCCTATCGCCAGTTACAACCCTCCTCCATTTTTCATGGAAAGCAACGACAGCAAAGCACAGCTTCCCACCGCTTTTCCGGGCGGAGACACTGGCAGCGGCTTCACCCGGAATCTCGCACTGTCCCCGCTCCCCTGGGGCCACTCTTCATTCGGCAGTAAACAAACAGTGCTCTTCAGTATCCCTTCCCAAGTCTCATCCCTCGCTCAACTCCAACACGCCGACCTCACGGGCGACGATAACGCAGGCTCCATCGGCCACCAACCCGGCAACGCTTTCGCCAATTCCTACGCTCCTCCCTTTGTCGAACGCGGGCTCACCACGCAGTCCCGCACGGACTACGAACTCGTCGGTAGTCCTAACCGTTCTGGGACCACGAATACTCTCAGAAACTATTACGACATCTCCTATCTGCTCAACGCCACGCTCTGGGACAATTACTTTTTCTCCTCCATTCCCACAGGTGCCGCCGCCGGACCCGAGAACCCCTCACTCATCATGCTGCCGGGCGGGGCCGCATCCAAGCAGCTTGATGACCCGATCAAGGCGGCAGGTCACCTCATGATTGAAGGTGCGTTCAACGTAAATTCCACCGACAAAAACGCATGGAAAGCCTTCCTCGCCAGTTCCAAACATTTCAAGCATGCCGCAGACACAGCCGCCAATTCCGATGCCGCGTTCCCCCGAAGTCTCGAACAGACCGCCCCCTCCGAGGATCCGCCCACGGGCAGGGACACGGATTCGTTCTCCGGGTTCCGCCGTCTAACAGATTCCCAACTTGACGCCCTCGCCGAGGAAATTGTCAAGCAGGTCCGCCTGCGGGGCCCATTCGTTTCGCTCTCCCACTTCGTCAACCGCGCCCTCGCGGACATCACCGAGGAGCCCGCCCTCACCCGCAGCGGAGCCCTTCAACAAGCCCTCGACGAAAGTGGAGCCAACATCGATTTCGACGGCAGCAAAAACGCGTTTTCGGACATCAACGCCACCCGCGATCTTGTCACACTCCAGTGGAAAAACAACGCTCCCCGCGCCGACATGGACGGCACCGATACCGAGTATCGCCCCGACAACGCCTACTCCGAACGGCCTGACTGGGCCGCCACTTCCACAGACAGCAATTTCGGCTCGGTCGCCAGCATCGTCGCCGATCAGGAAATGCTCAAAGACTCCAGTAGCACGCGTGAGCAAGGCTACCGCTCCACGGGGATTCCCGGCTGGCTCACCCAGGCCGATGTGCTTCAAGTCATCGGAAGTTCCCTCACGACCCGCTCCGACACCTTCCGCATTCGAACTTTTGGTGAATCCCTCGACGCCAGCGGCAAGACGGTTGCGAGGGCCTATTGCGAGGCCGTGGTCCAGCGAGTTCCGAATTACATCGATGCTTCCGACGCCCCGTTCGCACGCGGATCATCCCTCAGCACCCTCAACCAAAGTTATGGCCGTAAATTCGAAATCGTCTCCTTCCGCTGGCTCTCGCCCCTGGAGATCTAAGGTCCTGTTTCCCGTTGTCCTCATCCTTCTTTCCGTGCTGCCGCAGTTGCGCGCGCAAGAGGCCACCGTGTCGATGAGGATCGATCTGGTTGCTTGGGGAGATGAGATCCCCGGACTGTCTATCAACACCGGAAAGTCGAAAGGAAAGCTCACTGCCCTTGCCTTCCGTTACTCCACCCCCATGTCCTACTCGGGCCCGGCGATCATGGAGATTCACCAGTCCAGCAGTGGGGGAAATCGCAGGATCTCTGAACCAAGTGCCGAGGAGAAGGAGCACGAACTCCAGCCCCTCGTTCCGGAAAAATCCGAATTCACCTACGAAACGAAACCCAGAAAGGGCCTCGCTCTGGAACTTGAGAAACGCCGCGAAAAGGACACCTCGCTCGTTGCCTTAGCCGCCCTTCCAGCATCCGGCTGCCGCCGCGCCACCGTCCTGCTCGCACCCGCCGGCGAGGGAACCTACACCGCCTATGTCATTGACGACGATCCATCCCAACTTCCTCTGGGCCAGTTGCGCATTCACAACCTGAGCCCCGCTACCATCGCCGTGCGCTGCAATGGAAACCAGGCCAAAGAGCTGAAACCCCGTGAAACCCATGTCGTTTCCCCCAAAAATGGTCAGCTCGTCTATGAACTCGCCTACCGCAAAGGTGACGAATGGATGATGCAGGAAAACAACATCATTCCGGTCCGCGAAACGGAACAGACGCAGATGATCGTTCTCAAGAGCGACAATCAGTTCTTCCTCTCCACAGACGGCTCCAGCGGCGGCTTCCTCCAGATCGTCACCCTCCGCCGCAGCCAGTCGCAGGAGTGAGGTCTGAAAAATGGCAGCCCTTTGCAAACCGTGACGGGATCACCTGCATTACAACAAGGCCTCGGACGGCTTAGCTTGATGGCGGGTGACAACCGACGTGGAGCAACCTTCCATGACGACGATGACCGATGGTTTTACTCACCACCCTACAATGCAACACCGAACAAATCATGAGACGAACAGATAACCCCACAGCCCAGTGCCTCTCCGCCATCGCCGCACGCGGACTATTCGCGCTTTTCGCCACGACCGGAGCGCTCCATGCCTCCGTGCCTGTGCCGACGGATATCATCCCAGAACACATCCCCGGTGCGAAGCCACGCAACGTCGTTTTCATCCTCTCTGATGACCATCGCTACGATGCCATGAGTTTTCTCGGCCACCAGTTTGCGAAGACACCTGTGATGGACTCGCTGGCGGCGAACGGCGCCTACGTGAAGAACGCGCTGGTGACCACATCCCTTTGCTCGCCAAGTCGCGCCTCCATCCTCACCGGCCTCTATACCTTCCGCCACCGCGTAATCGATAACAACCGCGCAATCCCGCCAGGCACCGTCTATTTCCCGCAGTATCTGCAGAAGGCCGGCGTTTCCACCTGCTTCATTGGCAAATGGCACATGGGCGGGGCGAGTGATGAGCCGCAGCCCGGCTGGGATCACTGGGTCAGCTTCCGGGGTCAAGGCGAATACCTCCCCCCCAATCCCGACTACACCCTCAATGTGGACGGCAAGCGCGTGAAACAGAAAGGCTACATCACCGGCGAGCTCACCGACTACGCCATCGACTGGCTGAAGAAGCAGAAGCCCGCTGAGAAACCGTTCTGCCTGTACCTCTCCCACAAGGCGGTGCACGCGAACTTCACCCCGGAACCCAAATATGAGAATAGCCTAAAGGACTTAAAATTCGAGCGACCTGCAACCGAGGCCAGCACACCGGACAACCTTCTCCAGCCACGCTGGCTGCGGGACCAACGCAACTCATGGCACGGAGTCGACTTCCCCTACCACAGCGAGCTCAACATCGAGCGCTACTACAAGCGCTACTGCGAAGCGCTCCGCTCCGTGGACGACAGCATCGGCCGTGTTATCCAGCAACTCAAAGACATGGGCGTCTATGACGAAACCCTCATCATCTACATGGGCGACAATGGCTTCATGTTCGGAGAGCACGGCCTGATCGACAAACGCGTGGCCTACGAGACCTCCATGCGCGTGCCGATGCTGGTGCAATGCCCGGAGCTCATCAAGGGCGGCATAGTGGTGCCCGAAATGGTCGCCAACATCGATGTCGCGCCGACGATCATGGAGGCTATGGGGCTCAAGAAGCCCGCCCACATGGACGGCGAGAGTTTCCTCCCGCTAGCCGAAGGGAAGGAAATCAAATGGCGCGACCATTTCCTCTACGTCTACTATTGGGAAAAGAATTTCCCGCAGACGCCCACTACCTTCGCGATCCGCAGCGACCGCTATAAATACATCACCTACTACGGTCTATGGGATGCCGACGAATTCTACGATATCCAGAAAGATCCCGAGGAAAGCAAGAACCTCCGTTACGATCCAGCTCACCAGGCGCAGGCTAGGCAGATGGAGAACAAGCTCTACAAGATGATGAACCGTTTCGGCGGGATGGAAATCCCCCTAAACCAGCCCGTCAGCGGTAGTAACAACATCCGCCTGCGCAACCGCGGCGGTGAAAAAACCTCCGACTTCCCTCCGCCTATGGTCGTCGATGAACCAACCAATACAGACGCGAATTGAAAGTCCGATCACTCTTGTTAGGGATCGCCCAAAAACCGCTAAAAATCCCTCCTCATTTTTGAGCCTCTTCCGCCAAAACTGTGGGTGGAAAGCGGTGCCTGAACGCCGCGAAGCGGCGGGTTTCTCTTCCTGACTAGTTGGTAAGCACTGCTTTGAGGCGCTTACTTGGCAGACAGGTTCAAGTATTGATGAATCGGCGGACTCTGGCAGGTTCCGTTTGCGACAAGAAAACAACCAGCGCACCGCCCATTCAATTCAAGACACTACTCAACAAAGTCCACCGCTTCAAGAGCTTCGTTTACCATTCTGTTCGAATGACGAATGAGGGCGACAAGGAGCGGATCATCGCCGAGATCATCCCGAGAGCCAACGCCAAGCCCAGATGCTCGGGGTGCGGAAAACAGTGTCCCGGATACGACCGCATGCCCAGGCCTCGGCAGTTCGAATCCGCCCCGCTTGCAATCTAACTCAAAAATCATCTACCCAATTCGTCGCAGCTTTCTGATGTGTTCTTCATTGGAGTCAACGTAACCGGTCCGAGCAATCCGGAAGGGGTAAGAGACCATTCCGACGCGTCAAAACTCCTGTATTTTTGGTCCACAAAGTTGATTTCACGAAAAATTTTCCAATTTACGTTCCGGATATCAAGATCGCGGATCCGGTTCGCAGAAAGGTTGGTGACCTCAATCTCCAGTAGGTTTTCTCCCGTCTTTAAGAATCGTCCAACTCGCGCGCTATAAGGAATGCTGTACAATCCGGCGACTTCCTTACCATTGATGAAGACGCGGGCGCTTTCCCGAACCTCCCCTAAATCAATTTCCCAGTCGTCGGTGCCTGCCGGAACATTAACGCTGGTGCAATAGCGGGCGGTGCCGGCAAAGCGCAAGGTCTCCCGATCCCCAATCTCGGTCCAGGACCTCAAATCTTTGACCTTGATGTCGGCGGGTAGAACAGGCCCGCCATCTACAAACCGAATCTTCCATTCCCCGTTGACTGGCAAAGGCTCTCCCTGCTCCGTCACAGTCGGCCATTGTGAGCCCTGAACGGTTCTCCTATCAAAGGTTCGTAGAATGCGGGTTTCGCCTGGCTTGAGCTGCAGATGGAATCGGTTCGCTTTTTGCGGTGCGACGCCGCTCTCCGCCGACCGCGGATCCATAATGACGAGACTCTTGCATGCAGTACCGAGTTCAATCCAAGCGTCGACCGGCCTATGTCCCATATTGGCGACAAAGTAGTGGTAGCCGGTGTCATGTCTGCGCCGAATATAATTCAGTCCGAGATCTACCATCGGTTCCCGTCGGGCACCTGAATTTTCCAGCGCTCCTTTCAGTGACTCCGCTTTAACCACCTGCAGCTCCTTCGTGGCCAGCAGGCGCTTTAGCTTGGCCCGTCGCTTTTCCAGCTCATGGTAGCCCGGTACATCCGCCGGCAAGTGGTCAAGAAAGACTACAGATTGACCAGTATCCGCGATTTCAAGCAGCTTCTCCAAGGTGGCCAATGGCATATGCCCGGTCACGGGCACCACAACGGCCTCGTAGGGATGACCTAGCCCGGCCACCAGCTGGCGATCAGAGATAAAATCAAATCCAAAGCCATCTGCTTCCAAATTTTTGGCGGTCCTGCCGGCCGTCGAGCCGTTCAGCCACTGGGGCTGATGAACCGTCAGCTTTTGCTGCATACCCTCCGTGTTGTGCCAGATGTCATGGACCGGCCAGTAGAGCGCAATGTCGTTGTCCGGACGCCCGGATTGTAGAATGGACTGACAGCGCGTGATATACGCGTTGAGCAACGGCGCATCTCGCCAGATAGAATTGCGTGGGTTATATTCCAAGGAAGCATAGAAGAGCCAGCCCGGCCATGGAGCGTTCTTTGGTGAGTAGCAGGTGCCGTGAAAGAAAATGTGGTTGATACCATTCAGAAATAGCTGATCAATTTCCGGTTTCACCTGTGACAAAGCGGCTCGGAAGTGGTTACGAACCCATGTGCAGGTTTCCGCCGCAATCAGTTGCCTGCCCGCAACGTGAGCTGCGGAAGAAGCCATTCGATTGATCAGCGGTTGCGGAATGTCTTTTGCAATATCTTCCCTGTCCCTCCGAATGCCCGGTATTCTGAAGGGAGTGGATCCGAATATCTCCGTTTCGGGGATGCCGCTTGCGGCATAAAGATCGAGCAGGTTCGACGGCGATCCGTGGGCCTGGTTTCGGGTAGTGCATCCCTTGGATTCCGACCACGCCACCCACGTAGTCAGATAATCGAGGTGCAGATCCGAAAGTGTCTCGCGATAGTCCGACTTTATTCTGGCGACTGTCTCGGCATCGCCTTTGCCAAAAAGTTCAGGGAGGTGATTCATCAGATCGTATCCACGGCGTTTGCGGAACTCATCGGGAAGCTCCCTGCACCAGTTTCCTTCAAATTCGAACGAATCGTGATACATGGCTCGAGGCATCGCAATGTCCTCGCCGGAGAAGGGTTTGTCGAAATGTTGGAGATAGGAAGCCATAGCCGCCTCAGAATACGGATTGACAGCCTTGCCTTCGCCTCCTGGCGCAGCACGCTTTACATTTCGCCCGGAGAATCTCTGAGATAGCTTACCGTTGTTGAAGGCCACGGTTGTGTCGGAGTTTCTAGATGAAATCATCGGCCCGCCGAAAGGCCAGCCAGTGCCGGTGGTCATATCTACCCACATGCCAAGGCGTTCAGCCTCCTTGAATGCGTGACTTGCCATTTGCACGAATTCGGGGGACAGATGCTGGAGATATTGATTTTCAAACCCCTTGACGCCGTAGATGGGCACTATTGTTGCACCGCCCATTCCGGCGTTGCGCATGGTCTCGAGGTTCCAGGTAATGTTTTCTTTGTCGACGGCACTGCCCATCCACCACCAGTAAGTCCCTGGACGGTTGAATGTCGATGGCTCGGGCCAATTGAGCTCCTCGGAAGCGATCACCTCCTTGTTCACGCACAAGAACAAAGGAAGGATAAGTGTGCTAATAAGTGTCTTTCTTAGATTCATTTGAGTATTACGTGGCTGAATGCCAATAGTTAGGGTCTTGGAAAACCTATAGCCCAGTGGGCACTGGAGGGACTCAATGATTGTTTCGCATAGGACGACCAATTATCGATTTGAATGCCTTGAGGGAAAATCGACTTTGTTTCTCTAAGACCTGTTTTTCCGGAAGCGAGGGAATTTCAGATGTTATCATCTAAACTACGCGTCTCGATAGTCCGATTACCGGACTATGCCACGTCGCGGATCATACCAGGTCGTTGGTGCTTGAGATTCAAAAGGCGGCGATACTCCTTATTCCTTTTTGATTTTGTCCCAGCGAAAACCACTTTTAACCTCTTGATCATACTGGTCGGGTTTTTCAGGGACTACATCGTCCAGACCAAGAAGTCGCACCTCGTGAAGACAGAGTCCGTATCGCCCTCCCGGCGGATTGATCCCCAATTTCGCGCCATTCCAGCCCGGACTGAAATTTGCTGAATAGCATAACCAAAGCGTCTTGCCATCAGGTGATATGAACTTTGTCGGAAAATTCAGAAAATAGGCCTGCTCGCCGAAACCCTTCATGTACGAAACCATTTTCCAGGGGCCGGTAAGGGTATCGGATTCCAAAATATAGGAATCCATTTTTGCAACAGTTGGCCATCCATCGGTAATGCACATGAGGTATTTCCCGAGGCCCGGAACCCATGTGGCCGTTACGCATCCCATGTTGTTATTCCATTCGATCAGCGGCTTGATCTTCTTGAAATCGCGGGTCCACTCAGGATTGCCGTCAGTGTCGTGTCCGGCAAAGAATTCGTATGCCGTGATGTCATTGATTGTATCGGGCGAAGGGGTAACCCGCGTGAGATAGATCTGGTCAGCGGATATCCAGCTTATGTTGGCATGGGCGAAGTCTGAATCACATTCGCGCTCCTCAAAGGCAACGGTTCCTGTGCTCCTAATACAGGGACGCGGGCTTGGATCATCAGCAACGCCCCCCATCGCAACCATGTACGCCTTGCCGTCGGGGGAATGCTCCATGTTCTTTCCGAAATCCACGAAGTGAGGAGCTCCAATTTTTATCGGCCCGAGATGCTGCTCAGGTTCGGGAAACAGCGGTTTTTCGGGAGTATGCGGTGAGGACTCCCATGTTTTGCCCATGTCGCGGGAAATTCGAAAGCCCGGCATTGGGCCCATGGTAGGCCAGTTCCAGCGAAAGCCCTCATGCTCATGAACCCCTGCGGGTCCGAGGCAGTAGGTGCCGTAGTACCAGATCTCGTCATGAACCAGTGATCCCGCAGGATAGCGTCCCGTGTAGGGCAGGGAACTGGCGATTTTTGGAAGGGATGTATTCCTTATGGTCAGCGAAAGCGGATCGTCACCGATCAGGACTGCATGGCCGGTTTCGGCTTTTCCGGCCCGCCAGGAATAACTGGTGAGGCCATCAGTGATGCCGTCTGTCCATGGAGAGTAAAGATTTCCATCGTTTGCCCACGTCGGGTAGAAAGTATCCCCGGCAAAATAGTCGCTGGCACGTCCAGTGAAGTATACTCCTTTGAGAGCTATCGACTTTTCAAAAGGACAATTTTCTGGAACCTCTGACTTCCACAGGAAGCCGCTAGTTTGGTCAACTGCCTTTTGGACCGCACTCGTTGTGGTGTCTCGCTGAATATCAATTCTTTCGGCTCCAGCCAAGGTGCTGCTGACGCCGATACACAAGACGGCATTCACCAACACTGGTTTCATAGAAGTATTCCCTTCATGTGGCTTATTCGTCATCACCCTCTGTGCGGGCTGCATTATTAGACGAGATCATGGTGATTCTGTCCGAGTGATCTTAGCCGGTATTGATGGCCCAAGTTGCTCCTTCGGCTGTTTCTGTAGTTCTCTTTTCAGAACGGCCTGCGGAGATCTAGCCCCTGCGTCTTGATAGGAACTAAGCAGTGCAAGGAAGTTGACAGGCATGGACGGAACCCGAAAACCCATTAACGAGCCCCGTCCTGCTCTTCTTTCTGCGCAGAAAAATGATCTGTTGTTCTTACTCGCAGTGCGGTCAGGAGACCTGTTAGCCCTTCCTCTGAGTTTAGTCCTTTTCTAGCTCTGCATCAATGATTTTTCGGGCCTCTTTTGGTTCAATCAGGAAGTCATTGAACTTAACTTTTCCATCTTTACCAATAATGATCGACCAGGGAGTTCCGGGTGCCTTATAGTTTTTCTTGATAGCAGATCTTTTGCCTTTTTCCCCACTCTGCCCAATCGGCATTTTCAATTTGAATTTTTTGG
>NZ_JBATWY010000083.1:0-6300 GCF_049672945.1 Haloferula sp.
TCGATGACTTTACCAACATAGTGGTCGACGAAGCTACATGACGCGAGATAGGACTGGATAACTTCATGCCATTGATCTTTTTCGATAAGCTTGTCGGTGCAGGGCATGCCAGCCTCGATATTGAGCCGCTTTGAAATTTCTGGTACATCATCGAGATCATTGGCCTTGAAGGGTGGCATTTTTAGTTTCTTCGAATCTGGGTAGAGGTCAAACCATCGTTTGGGCACAATCCATGGGACGTGAGGGCGAAGGAAACCAACCATCATCAAAAACGGCTTGTTATGCTCTTGTTGTAATTTTTTGATCGCCCATTCTGCTGCTTTTGGATCTGACATTCTATCTTCCTGGCCGGGCCAGTAAGCCCAGTCAGTCATGGTCTTGCCTCTATTGTATTTCTGTTTGCCCTTGGGGTGGTTGTTCCAGTTTCCTCGCCCCCCTGACTCATCGACGCTATCTCTAGGAACGTGTTTGTGGAACAATTTACCCACTGCCATGACATGGTAACCATGCTCTCTGAAGTATTCTGGTATGGTACTAGTCCCCATTTCTTTGCCTCGTTGCTGAACTTTCTCGTCAGGCATGTGGTTGTAGAAGCCATTGGTCGTGGCTAGTGTGCTGGTCATGATGCTGGCCCGCGCTGGTCCACAGAGCGGGTAGGGCGTGTGGGCTCGGGTGAAAACCATTCCCTTCGAGGCAAGGCGGTCCATATTCGGCGTAATCGCATCGGGATAAATTCCCATGAAAGCGGGCATGTCATTCAAGTCATCGACCGAGATGAACAGCACGTTCGGGCGCTCTTCTGCAGCTCCAGTGGATGGAGGAAGAGCTAGCAGGAGCGAGCAAAGGAGAGAATGGATTGGAAAAGAAAATCTCAAGAGCGCTTCATTTTTCTGCATGATCATAGATGACAAATTCAAAGGGGGTTTTCGCCGGCAGGTGGCTAGGGGTAATGGCTTTCGTCCTTCTCACGGGTTGCCCCGTTCGCTCCCCAAGCATAATCATTGATTGGCAGACTTTAGATAATCGAGTTCATCCTGCGATAAACCGAGGCTATTGAGGTGTTGATTAATTCCTACACGGTTCACTTCGTTACTACGGGCTATGACTGTGTACACGAGCTCGGAACGCTTTTGGATGTCATCCATCGCGAGTGCCCAATCGATGGCTTGAACGGGATGATCGTAGGAGAGGTAGTTGGCGATGACTTCTGCACCCGCGTCGTGGATATCCTTATCGGTTTGCTCGGCAAACCATTTGGTTGCGGCATCGGTATCCTGAGGCAGCCAGCCTTCTGCCAAGGCTTTTGCGGCGATGGGCTGATACGACGTGGGGTAGTCTTTGATCTTTGCAGCCATTCCAGTGGGGCTGTATTCCGACAAAGAAAAGAGCATTTCTTTCAAAAGCTCTGCTTGGAACGCGGATGGATTATCCGCAATCTCAGCGCTGAACTGATCAAATCCCTCGGCAGGCACATTTGCTGCGATCCACCTGAGGCCTTTTTCGCGAAGATCCCCGTTTTGCTGTCCTTTCACCCATTCGAAAGCCTCCGGGAAATTGGCTCTCGAATACAGTCCGGCAACTTGCTCGAATAGCCCTGCCTTCAGTTCGGGGGAGGTGAGCTTGTCTAACACTTGAGCAGCTCCAATCGGATCTTCTGCGGAGTGCCTTAGAATGATGTTCCTTTTTGCTCCGTCCAGTGAACCTTCGGGGAAGCCGCTTCCATCCAATGAACTCAGCCAGTCATACACGCTCTCGATATCATCGAGCAAAATTCCCTGTGAGATTCCAAAGACCAATGCTGATTTGGCATATGGATCAGATTCCTCGGATAGCAGAAGCTTCCCATTCTTCGGATCTGCTTCAGCCCAAGCACTTAGGATCATGGCCTGCAAGCTTTTGAATTCAGGCTCCGTCAAACGACCCTTATCTGCCACTAGTTTTTCATATGCGGCTTGGGGATCTTTGTCGAAAATAGCGATTAGATCATTGGGGTAATCACCATCGGCTCTCGTTTTTTCCCTTTCCTCGCGAGGATTCGAGTTCCGTTTTGGTGGCGGGACTCCTTTGTCTATTGCTTCACTGGCGCTTGCGTCTTTGTTGTCCGGGGTCTTCGGGATGAGAGCGAACCCGACAAAAAGCGAAAAAACGAGGGTCAGTGCGCCTGCGACGATTTTTTCGTGGCGGGACACTAAGGGGGATTCGGGCGACATGGGTTTGAAGAGATGGCTTGATCCTAAAAGTCCGCTATCCGGTATCGGATTAAGATACTGGATAGCGTAGCTGTTCAGGCGGGATCAGGGATTCCAATTGATAGTGGAATTTCCTGTCTCCAGATTGATAAAGACATAGGCATTTTCAAATCTTCGATCATATACATATTCACTTATCCTATTGCCGGGGCCCAAAGGTTTCCCAAGCCTACGCTTGAAGTCCATGTGATTCAGGCCGTTAGAAGCATCGGGTATAGAGTCTTTATTCGCATCTACGAACACCTTGTGCCAGCCTTTATCCATATATCCATAGTAGGAGTTGGCATTTGCGCAAATGAGATAGGCAACCATAGAAAACCGGTGGTCGGCCGGGCCCGTTTTCCTGACAAGGCTTTCCGGCCATCCGATGCAGACGATTGTCTTGTCGGCTGGTACTTCGAGAAGCAGTTCGATTTGTTTAGCTGCTTGCTCCTTGGTGGTGCAAAAAGATCCAGAGGCCATGAATTCAACAAAGACCCCATCGGTTATGTCCAATACTCTATTGCCGGCATTGACGGAGACGCCGTAGTCTGTTTTGAGAACGAAGAATCCGTTGTATATGGTGAATCCTCTGAGCTTTCTGATCGCATCCATAGTCCGGGAGAATGTCCCCCGCCTTTGAGCTAGACCTACAGCATCGATGAAGGTGCCGTAGAGGTCGCTCGAAGAGACTGCATTGTTGGGGACGTCCGCCCATTTCCATTGTGAAGTGACGTTGGGGAACTCGAAGCTAAATGGCCGAGGCACTCCATTTGGTGTGTCTTTGAACCACCAAGGGGTGTTTGTAAGCATGTCGGCTATTTCTTTATACGAATTGTCGTAGGCGATTTCAGCGTTCCAGTAGTAGAGGGACTTGGTGTTGGTTGTGGGGAACTTGGCATTCCAATTTTTGATTCTTGAGGCAGCCTGCTTGAGGGCGAGGGTGGATTGGCCTTCGTAGATGGCCTTATTGTGGGCTTTCTCGATGGTATTCAGGCTGAAGTGAGCCTTGATGTAGTCAAGCTCACTCCGGGTGTATTGTGATATCAGATTATTGTTATGGCCGTAAAGGCGAACTTTGCTCCAATCTCCAGCCTCCACGTAATCGGCCATGGAGTTGGCACTGCTCCCTATCAAAAGAGCTGATGATATTGCAGCTTTTAGTAGGGAGTTCCTTGTCATTTTTCTTTTTTGTGGTTTTTTTCTCATGTTTCAGGGTGCCTTTCAATAGGCGAGATGGGTGGGTTTGGATAGTTGGGTGAGGCAAGGTAGTGAGTTGGAGTATCTGAAGGGGGAATGTATTCACCTGTGCGTGCTTCCTATCCTCCGGCAGCTGGATTCTCTCGGTGACCATGCGCTAATCGCTTACTCGTTTTCAATAACGGGAGCGGGAATCTTCACATGGAGTTGTGCATTATCGGAAGTGCCGTCCGACTTAGCTGCGCCGAATGAGTAAAAATCCGATGCGGTGGCAAGAGTGCTTGCTACGGGAGAGGTTTTCAGTGTGAGAATCATATAACTACCCTCTTCCCATTGATTCTTAATATAGAATGAAAGATTCTCCCTTCCCAAGCCATCAAGAGAATGATTTCCAGGGGCGGAACTCGTCGTGATGAAATCCTTCATTACTAAGTTGGCGGCCTGATAATCGGATGCTAGCAGCTCACCAGTGGCTGAGACTCGGCTATAATATAAGTCGACGTTGAAATTCGGGGTTCCCGACTTGCTGTTGTAGCTGATCGAAAAATCGCCACCAAGAACCTCGGCTGCCGTCGCGCCATTCATTTGAAAGGCAATCGCTGCATGCGTTCCCGGTCCGTAGCTCAACGTTCCTACATTCAATCCCTGGTTATACTGAAGGGTGTTGCCTTGACCGTTAATGGCAGCGTCATCTCTAATTCGGGCGCTGCTCGAATTATTTATAGCGAATTCAACCGTTTCAGGATCGGGGGTGGTCACCTCCGAAATATTGATTTTGTAGAATAACTTTTCCGGGGCTTCATTCACGGGAGTGTCAATTGTCACACGCTCCCATTCATCATCAATATCTGATGCCATTTCGGTTCCCGTTGCGGAAACCCAGGAGTCATCACTAAGGGTGGATGATTGTAGAGGGGCGTAATCGACAGACGCGCCCTTTCTTCGGACATACTCGAAAGAAATATTTCTTTCTGAGTCCACGTTTGTAACGCCTAATACGGGTAAGCCGCCCGTCCCTGTGCCAGGAATAAGTGTTCTATGATCTGGTTTATTAACATTCAGATTGAAGGCGTACTTCAAGAGATTATTAAGTCTGTCGTCATGTAGTATGGAATTCGGCAGAGCATCCGAAACGCTAACGCCTGCGGACTCGATCCAAGTGGCGTATGATTTAGGAGCTGTGGAAAATTGTTTAGCAACGGCGATCAGCTCGTTGCGCTGCTGGAGTGACATCCCCTCAGGCAAGTAGGGGAAGTCTGACAAAGTGAATCCTGGGAACCGATCATCCAAAATAGTCTGAAAGAAAAGCGCTGCGGCAAGAAAATAACCTGTTGATGAGGCATGGACTACATCTCCAGACTGAAGATCTTCTCCAGTAACATATACCCCGTTTTCATTTACATACTGGAACGCTCGTCCTACCGGGGTAACTCTTGAGTCAACGCCTTTGTAGTTACCTAGTGCCGCAGCGAATTCACAACCGCGGTGATGTTTTTCAGATGTCGCCTGATCAAAAGAGTAAGCAAAAAGTCCATATTGAAGAACTCTAGGACTCCCAGGAGATTGCTCTTTTATCAAGCTATAATATGCATTATAGGTATTAACAAATTTACTCGAAGACGCGACTCCATTCGTGAAATAAGGATGATCTATATTACTGGTATATATATCAATAAAACTATCGCCACGTGCGAACTCCTCTGAGAAAGCATCATCCACAATATCAACAGCCCTTGTATCGAAACCCGTTCGCTGCTGCATGGTAATATACTGAAACTCACCGCGCTTAGGTATCCAGGATTCTTCGATGTAATCGTAGAGGCCTGAGATAGCGGCTCCCCCATCCCCAGCAAAGAAAGATATGCCTGTCAATACGTCCGGGCGCGCATTCAAAAAACCATTCAGGTGGGGAACCATACGGTTCGTGTGGCTGTTGCCTATGCAAAGAACTCTTACTCTCGGTACGTCGGCTGAAACGCAGGGCATGCTGAGTGTTAACAGGGTTAGTAACATTCCTGCATGTCTCCTGATTGGGGTGGTTTTTGGTGATTGGTAATTAGCGGTTTTCATGAGAGTTTTTCAATTGATTAAAAATAGGCCCTTCACTTCGCGCGGGGACTTGTGGCGCTCTTGGCTCGGTCTTTCCCGGCTGCTAGGAAATTGCTTTTGGCGGGCGGCTCCTGAACCAGCCGTTGGGCCGGACCAGAGGGCGGGGAAAAGGGGGTTGCGGGGGGAAAGGGGCTGAGGAGGTGCTTCGGTGAGGCAGTAGGCGGGGTCCCGGTATGAAGAGTCCCCCTTCCACGCCAGGTCTTGGCGGTGCCGGGTGATTTCAGGACGATTTCCATTACTCGTGAGCATAGAACTACAGCCCGCTTTGCCAAGATGGTTTTTGGTAGCGGTTGTTTTCGAGCCAATTCGGACGGATTCAGGAATCTTCGAGCACTAGGGTAAAGCCGTCGCCGAGGGGGACTTCCTGAGGCTTCCACGTGGGGCTCTGGTCGAAGTCGTCCTTGTCGTGACCGGAAGGCCCGCGCGGACGGTTGAACCAGTCAAGATCCGGTTCGTCGTCAGGAATCCATTCCTTGATCGCCTGCCATGGCGGCTCGATGGGCTCCATTCTCCGCTAAAGCTACGAATGGCAGGCCAATTTTTCGCTGACGTAGCGAATGGCAGGGCAGACTCGGGAAGATCAGGTGTGCAAAAGTCTCTTACGGGCGAAGGCTTTTCCGGATGCGGTCTTGAGATAGCGCTCAAAATCGATAGCTGCGCTTTCGGATTCAAATCCACCATACCAGGCCAGAGTCCAAGGTGCGCCCGTTTTGGTCGAATTGTTTCCACCCTGATCGTGGACTTTCAGACGCTTTTTCAAATC
>NZ_JBATWY010000084.1:0-1701 GCF_049672945.1 Haloferula sp.
ACTTCCAGTTCTCAGCCCGGATGCGCCCGAGGCTGGCCGGAGTCTCCCACTCCGAAGGGTGTTGGCGCTTCGCGGCGCACGAGGTGGCACGCCCTCGTGCCACAAAGGGTGGGCTTGGTTTTCGTCGGGCGGGGTCGCGAGGGAGGAAGATGATGTTCTCTGGACCTTGGCCGAACACTTTGAGCGACGGGGGCGTCGCTCCTCCAAGTTGAGCAAACCCGCTTACCGGCTCTCCTTTGGAACCGGCATGGTCACCAGTCTCGGATTCTTGCCTTCGGTGGTGACGTAGAGGGTTCGACCGTCAGGGGAGAAGGCAAGGGCTTCGGCTTGGGAGAGGCCGTGAGTGCCGAGGATTTCCGGGGCTTTCGCGAAGGCTTCTGCCCAGGTCTCTTTCGCCGCGCGGCGGAAAAGGTAGACGCCGCGGTAGGTGAGGACGGCGGCAAGTTTGTTGTCCGCCGAGATATCGAGACCGGTCGGTTGGAAGGCGAAGGGATGTGGGAAGGCACCCGGCGGGAATTCAAGTTTCGCCAATGCGCCGAGGCGTTTGGCGGTCAGAACTTCTCCGGGTGCGGGTTTGCGCAGGGGCAACGAATAGATCGCGGGTTGCTTGTCGCGCTTGGTCAGGAGAAGGATGGATTTGCTGGCGGTGTCGACGGCGATGCCTTCGCAGTCCCGGGGACCATCTTCGTAGTGAAAGCGGATGAGCCAGTCGGCCTTGGTGCTGAGCTTCAGGAATGTTGGGGATGCTTCGGGTTCGGCGACGACGTACAAAGTGAGTTCCTTGCGTTGGGCAGCGTTGTCTCCGATGTCGGCGACGAGGAGGTAGGGTTTGCCATCGAGGGTGAAGGCGGCGAGGTCCTCCCAATCCGTGTTCTTCACACCGCGAAGATGGACCACCCCGCGTGGCTGGCCGCTGGTGTCGGCGAGATGGATCGATGCGGAAGCACCACTGTCGTTGATCAGCCAGAGGAGATCCGGATTGCATCGGGAAACCGCGAGGCCGCTGGCTTCGCTGAGAGCCGGGTCGAGCAGACGAACTGGTTTTTCCTCAGCTTCGGGCGTCTTGGTTTCCAAGGCCGCACATGAGGCGAGGCTGAGGACGAATACGGAAAGGAGGAATCGCATGGTGGTGGAGATGGTGGATCTTTCGTCACGTGGGGACAATTCATGAATACCATGGATTCTAATCCAAAAATGGAATGGAGTCAGATTATGCCAGCACGTGGACATTCAAGTCATAGGGAGGAGCTGGGCCGATGGGTCGGGATTCGGGTTGGCGCGGTCGCGGACGGACCGCCGGTTACATCTACTAGCTTTGCCGTAGTACCCTCTCAGCATCGCCCAAGGGAGCGCGTTCATCCTGAACGCATCGGCCATGGACATCCTGTCCACCCGCGCCATTCTCCCGTCCTGCTTCCGCCCAACCGAGGTCTTCGAGAACACGCTATTCAGAGCCACGATTGATGCATTCAAGATTTTCCAAGAGTAATAAAAACCTTGACTGACCCCCTTTTTGCCATTGACTGACCCCCTTTTTGCCATCGACATACCAGCTGGTCGCAAAGCCAGGGAAAAGCTCACCGAGCGCTTACTCGGAATCCTTCAGAGAGTGTGCGAAAAACCTCTGGAATATCACAAGGCCGAGACCCTGAGAAAGCGTCTCATTCCCGGTGCGCGCGAACACCCGGAAGTATTTGCATT
>NZ_JBATWY010000085.1:0-37976 GCF_049672945.1 Haloferula sp.
AAATGCACAACTCAACGAATTGCAGAAAATGTCTGTGAACCCAATTTCGAAAGACCCTTGCTCTGCCAGATCAAGCTTTTCTGCTAGATCAGCCACATTCGCGAACCCATGAAAGACATCATCAAGAAAGCCATCGCGAGCAGCAGGATACAGATCCTGTTTTTCTTCATCCTTTTCGTCAAGGGACTGGCTTTCAACATCGAAACCGAAAGCATCATCCGCCACAAAAACCCCGCTTTTTATTTCTTCTACCTCGGCGTCTGGTTCAGCTTCATCTCAATCTACATCGCGCCTTCATATTTATTCAATGAGAAGGGTCAGAAGATCTACCTGATTGGACTGAACTTTCTCGTATCATTCGCCCTTGTCGCCGACCTCCTCTATTACAGAGCCTTCTCGGACTTCCTGTCGCTTTTCCTCATCAAGCAAGGCGGCAATGTCGAGGGTATTTGGAGCTCCATCTTCGCCATGCTGCGTCCACGGGAATCCCTCTATGTGATCGATCTTCTGGTGTTGGTCCCTTTCCTTTTGAAGTTCAAATTCGGACTAGAGAGAAACCTTCGACTGTCTGCAGTCCTTGTGGTCGTATCGATCCTCTACCTGAGCTTCGTCAATCTTGCCCTGCAGAAGGTGAGAGACAGGTCCTTATTCCATGTCGTCTGGTCACCGAACGAGATGCTCTACAACCTATCTCCCTACGGCTACCGGATATTTGACGGCCTCGACTACCTGTTTGAGGATCCACCCCCGGAAATTGATGATGCCATGCGAGCCCGGGTGAAGTCCGCCTATGAAGCGAATTGGGAAAGCAGTTCTAAACCTTACACTTTCGGAAATCACGAGGGACGAAATCTGATCATCATCCAGGTGGAATCCCTCGAAGCGTTCGCGATCCTAGCTGAAATCGAAGGCCAGGAGGTCACTCCAAACCTCAACAAGCTCCTTCACGACAGCTACTTCTTCCCCACCATCGTCGAACAGACCAATCTCGGCGGCAGTAGCGACATGGATCTGATGCTAAACACCTCGCTTTTGCCGATCAGGAAAGGTTCCGCATTTGTCAGGTTCCCGCAGAATACCTACCGCTCCCTTCCAAAGGCACTTGCAAGCCTGGGCTACCAGAGCTTCGCCGTCAAAGTCGACAAGCCCAACTACTACAACTGGGCGCCCTCCCTGACTTCGATTGGCTACGATCGTTGCTACAGCCAGAACGATCTGAAAATGGATGAGATATTCCCTACCGGCCTGAGCGACGCGTCGATGCTGAGGCAGTCGCTGGATATCATCCGGGGAATGGAGGAACCCTATCTGGCATTTCTAACAACGATGTCATCTCACTCACCCTTTGAAATTCCGGAACAGGTACAGCGACTCAAAATCGAAGGCCCGGTGAAGGGGACCGTATTGGAGGACTACCTCCAGGCGATTCACTACGCTGACCGATCCATTGGCGACTTTGTCTCCCAGCTCGATTCGGAGGGACGACTGGACAACACCATTATCATGATCTACGGCGATCACACTGGGCTCAACAAGTTCTTCCCGGCGGAGATACGAGCCATTGAACCACGGCAGTCATGGTGTATCCAGGAAATCCCCCGAACCTCCGCACTGTTCTACATCAAGGGCTCGGAAGGAAAGAGGATGGATGTCACCGGCGGACAGATTGATCTGATGCCCACCGTTCTCCAATTGCTGGGCTATGATCTGGAGTTGCTGAAGTACTCGGCGATGGGTCGAAGCCTTTTCCAAACCGAGAGGGACTTCTCCTACCTGGCAAATGGAGATTGCATTGGCAGCTTCCAGCAAAGCGACGAAGATCAGGCAAAGGAAATGATCGAACTATCCGACCTCTTGATCCGGAGCAGCTTTTTCGGCAGACACAAATAGCGCTCAGGCCGTAGATCAATCCCGATCATCCCCGGGGGGCATTGCACGGAAGGCTACTTTTACTCGGTTCCGTCGGCGTCCATAATTCAGGTCACTGTGAGTAGCTGGCTGCGGGTATCCAATCGACCACCCAACTCCGAAATTCCCGCAGGGCCTTCCACCCACTCGACCCCTGTCACCTCGATTGTTTGAGCTTGTCTTAAGGGTCGGCCTTCAGCTTCATGGTGTACCGTCCGAATAACGATAAGGACGGATATCTCATTGGAGGTTGCCTATGCCCTCAAACCCAGAAAACCAACAGCAGCTCGGCACCGGGAATCAAACCGCTGACCAGACAGACCAAAGAGCCCTTCGTGAAGGTTCGGCATCGCTTCTCGATATGCTCGACAACTTGCCTGTCCACGTGATGCGCAAGGATCTGGAAGGAGGAATCACCTTCTTCAATCAGACCTTGGCGGACTTGCTCGGTCGAACGAGCGAGGATTTGCTGGGCAAGACCGATTACGATCTCTTTCCGGCAGAACTCGCGAAGAAGTACCGGGAAGACGACCAGTTCGTGATCGAGACCGGGAAGCTGTTCACGGATGTGGAAAAGAACGAGAGCGGTGGAGAAGTCCGTTACTTTGAGGTCCGCAAGTCCCCCACTCACGACGAGAAGGGTGAGATCAGCGGAACGCAGGCGGTTTTCTGGGAGATCACCGATCAAAAGAAGATCGAAGCCGCCCTCGACAAGGAACGCTTTCTTTTGAATACCCTTCTCGATAAGAGTCCTGACGGGATTTACTTCAAGGACGAGATGAGCCGGTTCATCCGTGTCAGTCGCGGACTGGCCAACAATTTCGGTTTCGCCGACGCAACGGAACTCATCGGCAAGAGCGATGCGGACTTTTTTCCCAAGGAATTTGCTGCCCAAACCCATGCTGATGAAGATCAGATCATGGCCACAGGCGAACCGATTCTCTCGAAGATTGAAAAGAGTGAAGCCAAGGACGGTTCGGATGCCTGGTTTTCGACCACGAAGCTGCCCCTGCGCGCGATCGATGGCGACATCGTAGGGACCTTCGGCATCACGCGCGACATCACCGACCTCATGCGCATCGAGGAGGAGCTTCGCCATGCCAAGGAATTGGCCGACTCCGCCAATCAGGCGAAGAGCGATTTCCTCGCGAACATGAGCCATGAGATCCGGACGCCGATGAATGGCATCATGGGCATGACCGAGCTCCTGCTGAATACCGAACTGACGCCGGAACAGAGCGAGTACCAACGATTGGTCCAGCAATCGGCCGAGGCACTGCTGGCCTTGCTCAACGACATCCTCGATTTCTCGAAAATCGAGGCCGGAAAGATGGAACTGGAGGACTTTGAATTCGAACTCCGGGATTCGATTGGCGATACGCTCCAGACTCTGGCCACGAGAGCTCGGGAAAAGGATCTCGAGCTGGCCTACCGCATTCCATCGGAAGTACCCGACCGAGTGATCGGCGATTTGAGCAGGCTACGTCAGGTGGTCGTGAATCTGGTAGGCAACGCGATCAAGTTCACTGACAGCGGCGAGATCGTGGTGACGGTGGAATGCGTCGGGAAGCGAAGTGACTCGGTGACGCTGAAGTTCTCCGTGAAGGATACGGGAATCGGGATTCCCAAGGACAAGCAGGATCGGATTTTCGAGGTCTTCAGCCAAGCGGACAGCTCGACGACGCGGCGTTTTGGTGGAACCGGACTGGGCCTGACGATTTCTCGACGGATTGTTGAGAAAATGGGGGGCGAGCTCAAGGTGGAGAGCGAGGAAGGACAAGGGAGCACGTTCCATTTCACGGCCTGCTTCGGTCTGGGTGAGCAGCAGGCGAAGTTGCCACAAGAAACGGTGTCGCTCGGGAAGCTGCGCTTCCTGGTAGTCGATGACAACGCCACCAACCGCCGCATTCTAACCGAAATGTTGGGCAACTGGAACCTTGAGACGAATGCTTGTGAAAGCGGCGAGGAAGCCTTGCTGGAGTTGGGTCGCGCCGCAGCGGAAGGCCGCCCCTACCGGATGGTGGTGCTTGATGGGATGATGCCGGGAATGGACGGCTATCAATTGGCCAAGCGCATCCGTGCCGGTACCGAGTGGGAGCAACCGGAGATGCTGATGCTGACATCTGGCGGCGGGAATTGGACGGCTGCCGAGTTGCGCCGGGCGGGCGTCGCGCGGAGCCTGAACAAGCCGGTGAAACGCTCGATCCTGCTCGACTCCATCATGCAGACGACCGGCACCAGTTTGGCTGATGAAGAAGGCCAGGGCGATGACCTTCCGGCGCGATCCATGAGCGACAAACCACTGCGCGTGCTGGTGGCTGAAGATGGCAAGGTCAACCAGGTGGTGGCACGGCGACTCCTTGAGAATCGCGGGCACCACGTCACGCTGGTGGAGAATGGCAGGGAGGTGCTTGAGGCGCTGGAGCGGGAACGATTCGACGTGGTTCTGATGGACGTCCAGATGCCGGAAATGAACGGCCTGGAGGCGACAGCGGCGATCCGCCAGCGCGAAGCGTCGGAAGGCGGCCACGTTCCGATCGTGGCGATGACTGCCAATGCCATGAAAGGCGATGAGGAGGAGTGCCTGGCAGCCGGGATGGACGCCTATATTCCCAAGCCGGTGCGCGCCGACCAGCTGTTCGTGGCTTTGGAGCAGTTTTCGGCCGCCGCCGAGGAAGCAGTTGCCAATGGGGCACACGAGGAGCCAGCTGCGGAGGCATTTGCAATTTTCAACGAGCAGCGTTTTCGTGAAAATACCGGGGACGTGGCCCTGATGCACGAGTTGATCGGCTTCTTTGAGGAGGACTCGGAATCGATGCTGGCTGAGATCGACCGAACCGCGGAATCCGGTAATATCGACGACCTGCACCGTGCCGCGCATGCCTTGAAGGGAATGGTAGGGAACTACTGGGCAGACCGTAGTTTTGAGAAAGCCACGGAGCTCGACACCAAGGCAAGGAGCGGGGATATCGTGGGAGCGAGGGCAGTGATCCCCACCCTTCGACGGGAAATTGCGTTACTCAGGCAGGCGCTACAGCGTTTCGACCGAGCTCTGGACAAGTCATGAGAATCCTGGTGGCAGAAGACGATCGCGCGACGCGAACCCGTCTGCTCGCCTTTCTCCGCGAATGGGGTCATGAAGCGATTGGCGCTGCGGATGGCGACGAGGCGTGGCGCATGATCGGTGAACAGCGGCCGGAGATCCTCATCACTGACTGGCTGATGCCGGGCATGGACGGCCCGACCTTGTTGAAAAAGATCCGCAGTAGCTGCAAGGGGCTTGGAGAATACGTTTATGCGATTCTCCTGACTTCACGGTCGGAAAAAGGCGACGTGGTGGAGGGGATGGAGTCGGGCGCGGACGACTTCGTCACCAAACCCTTCGACAAAGAGGAGCTGCGCGTGCGCGTGCAGGCGGCGCAGAGAATCATCGAACTGGAGGCAGCTCTGGCCGATCAAAATCATCAACTGGAAGCGGCCAACGATGTTCTCAGCCTGGCGAACCAGCGAATGAAGAAAAGCCTGGAGGCGGCGGCCAGAATCCAGCGATCGTTCCTCCCCGAGAAGCCACCGGAGTCAGACCGTGCGGACTTCGCATGGTTTTACGAACCATGCGATGAACTCGGCGGCGATACCCTGAATGTCGTCCCGCTGACTGAGGATCAGCTTGGGGTCTACATCATGGACGTGAGTGGCCACGGGGTGCCGGCCGCGCTGCTCTCGGTCAATTTGAGCCGCTACCTCATGCGATCTGAAAATGGGCAGTCGGTATTAAGACTGAGGAATGGGAGCGGTGGCTTTGCCCTGACAACACCCGCCAAAGTGATTGGCGACTTGAACCGCCACTTCGCCTTCGACGATGAGTCGGCACAATATTTCACCGCCTTGTATGGGATTCTGGATCTGAAGGAGGGTGAGTTCCGCTACGCCTCGGGAGGTCATCCGGGGCCACTGCTGGTTTCGGGCGGAAAAGGCACGCTGCACCCGGCGCGCCCACCGGCGGTGGGCTTCATTGCAGGCGCCCATTTCCAGGAAGATGCCTTGGAGGTCAAGAGTGGCGATCGGCTGTATTTCTACACCGACGGCATCTTCGAAATCAGCAATGCGGACGGCGAGGAGTTCGGACAGGATCGCCTGCTTGAGGCTCTTGAAAAGGCCGTTGGCTTGCCACTGAACGAGAGCCTCAGACGGCTCGTCGAAGCCACACGGGAATGGTCCGACGGCGAGCCGTTCGATGACGATGTCTCGTTGATCGGAGTAGAATTGAAATAGCCAATGAAGAGAATGGCTAGTTACTTGCTATGAAGGCTTCCCGGGTGAGTGTAGTTTTAGCTCTCGAAAATATGTCCCTTTCCAAAACTGCCAGTGTTCAACTCCTCGTTTCCGCATGAGCGAGCGCTACCAGATCAACGGTGAACTGGGACGCGGCGGACTCGGCGTCGTCCATCGCGCCTACGACACCCAACTGGGCCGCGATGTCGCCATCAAGCGGGTGCTTGTCGACTCCGATGAGCCATTCGAGGAATTGACCGAAGACCTCATCACGGAGGCTCGGACTCTTTCCACTCTCAAGCATCCCCACATCGTGACCATCCACGATGTGGGCCGGGATGAGGAAGGCGTTTTCATCGTCATGGAATTACTCGAAGGCGAGACGCTTGACGACATCATCGAAAAAGCCGCGCTGCCTCTGGCCGACTTCAAGGAGTTTGTGGTTCAGTCGCTTGAGGGCATGATCGCGGCGCATTCTGCCGGTCTCATTCACCGTGATCTGAAGCCAGCCAACCTGATGCTGGTCTGGCTGCCGAGCGGCAAATTCCAGGTGAAGATCCTCGACTTCGGGCTCGCCAAATTTTCCCAGGCACCGTCCAGCCAGACGCAAAGTCACGACGACTCGATCCTTGGGTCCATTTATTTCATGACGCCGGAGCAGTTCGAGCGGGCCCCTCTCGACGCCCGGACCGATCTCTATTCCCTGGGCTGTATTTTCTACTACACCCTCGCGGGGGACTATCCGTTTCGTGGCAAGAGCCCGGTTGATGTGATGACGGCCCACCTTTTCCATCGGCTCACCCCGCTGCACGATCTGCGGCCGGACGTGCCCGAATCAATTTGCACATGGATCGATTCGCTCATGGCGAGAAACATGGATGATCGGCCCGCCGATGCCCGTGCTGCGCTCGACGCTTGGTGTCCCGAACCCATCATCGACGAAAAGCAAGTCCGCGAAGTCACCAGCAACAATCCGGAAGTGGCCACGGCACTGCTGTCGGACTTCAAAACAGAAACCGGCGGACTTCTCGAGAAGCTGAAGCAGGAACTTGAATCCGGCGAGGGTGTGGCCGCCGAAGAAACGGCCCGAACCATTCGAGGGACGGCATCGACTCTCGGCTACTTGGAGATCGTTGGTCTCGCCCTGAAGATCGAAAAGAATGTCCGGACTCACCCCGAGCTCTGTCCCGATCCCATGGGTCAGCTTCCCTCCGCCATGGACCGCTTGGAAAATACCGTCGCCAACATCCGCTGGGCCGATCAAACTGGGTCCTAGCCATGAGCCATGCGAAAATCCTGATTGCTGATGACGGCCGCGTCATGAGGACGGTCATTACTGCCAAGCTCGCGGAAAAAGACTATTCCGTCACGGCGGTCGCCAGCGGTCGCGAAGCACTTGAGTCAATTGAGCAGGAACCGGTCGACCTTGTCGTACTCGATATCCACATGCCGGACATGGATGGCCTCGAAACACTCCGCCATCTTCGGCAACGTTATACCGCCATTCAATTGCCAGTGATCATGGCGACAGCCAACGATGAAGACGAGGATGTCATTGAAAGCTTCGAGGCCGGTGCCAATGACTTCGTCTCGAAGCCGATCAATTTCCCGATCCTGTTTGCCCGTATGGAAACCCATCTCAAGCTCAAACGGGCCATGGAGAAGCTGGAGCGCTTGGCTGACGACTGAATTCCGACCATCCTCGTCTCCCTCTTCCTGAAAACCGGCGGCATCTGTTAGACGAGAAGTTGGATTACGGGAGTTATCGCTCCTCGGTTCGTGGTCGTTTGGAAGGCTCAGCTGCTTTGACGAGGGTGGCTGTCGCCAGGGCGTCGGCACGGGCGCAGGTCCGTGCCCGAACGGTGACAGGGGGACCGACCCTGATCGGTCTGCCGTTTCGGGGATCAATCACGTGCGACCACATGCCGCGATGCTGATGTTCCGAACCACTGCTTGCAGCCGCCTCATTCCTCAGTTGCAAACGCGACCCCTGCGCCGGGCCGGAAATCGTCCAGTGGTCTTTCCCCGGGGCCGCCCCGCTGGCGAACACCTCGCCTCCGAACTCGATCACAAAATCGCGGTAGCCGTCCTCCCTCAGGAGCCCAGCCATTTGGTCCACTGCATAACCCTTGGCGATTCCCGAGAAGTCGAGCATCAGCTGGGAGGAGCTTTTCATGATCTGATGACCATCGATCTGGAGGTTTCCGAAACCACTGGCCTCAAGGGCAGCGGAGACCTCCCCGTCGGAGGGCTCGCCCGTCCACTCATTCTTCCAAGCACCGAATCCCCACAACTTCACCAGTGCCCCGGCGGTAGGGTCGAAACGACCATGGGTTTCCTCCGTGATCGCCTTGGAGAGCTTGAGCAACTCTTCGACATGTTCCGGCATCACAAAACGAGTAGCGGCGGGAGCGGCGTTGAATCGGCTAACCCAGCTATCGTCCCGCCAAGTTGATAGTTCCTCATCCAATTGATCGCAAAGCACATCGATCGCTCCAGTGTCAAAACCCTTTCCTCCGGCGCATTTGATCCGGTAGCTCGTCCCCATCGCCTCGCCGGTAAATACCACAGTTTTTCCGGCCTCGCGACACCCTACACAGGCAAACACGAAAAAAATCGCAAGCGTCGCGGCCCTCATTCCTCCGTTGGTGCGATTTTCACCAAGAGTAGATCGATGAGGCGTTTGGCGCTGTCGATACCCTCGAAATCATAAGCCAGCGTGCCGCCTTTCGCTGCCTCGCCACCGTGAGCGGTGAGCTCCAGCAACCCGTAGGCTGCCTCACCACCAGGTGATAAATACGCCGTGTATAGTAGTGATGGCTGACCGAACCATGGATCCCCGAAGGTCGTATTCGCATCGGCTGCAGCGTTGACTTCCACGCAGATCACAAGTTCCTCGCCCTCCGCCGGATCAAGATACTTTTCCAGACTGAAGGAATGGGTGGGCGTCGAAGCAGTGAAGGCATCGATCTCGCCATTCGGATCGACACCCGAAACCATGGTGTAACGGTGTCGCCAGATTGGCAGAATCTTGTGGCGGAGCGTCTTGACACCCTGCCACTCAACCTCATCGCCATACGCCAGCACTTCATCAAGGTAGAGCGTTTCGATCATCGTTCCGGTGGTCGTTTCCGTCCAAACGGCCATCGCAGGTGCTTGTTCAAGACCATCCCGGAATCGGACCAGCAGCGCCAGCGCGGTCGAACCGGACTCCTCGGTTTTCCTCGCAACGAAACGCCGCGTATCTTCCGTTTCGAGAAACCCCGCGAGCGGCGACGAGCGGACGATCTCAGCACGATTTCTCGCTTCGTATCCGGCACCGACCAGTTGGCGTATCGGCCAGAGTCCGCCGAGCGCGAGCGCTACCAGTCCGCACCAGGCAAGAACGATCCCCGCGATCATCGCGCGCGATGCACCCTTGCCCGAAACCTTTCCCGCGAAGTATCGCGTGCGCGAAACGACGTGCAGGATCACCAGCAGCATCGTGAGCAAACCAAACACGATGTGAACCCGAGTGGTGACCAGCGAAAATGGCAGAGTGAATGCCATCACCCCGCTCACCACCAAGGTGAGAAAACTGAATAGCAGGCCGAAGTTGACCCAGTGTCTCATCACGCTTGGTAACCTATCAGCTTCTTCAGTTCCGTGACATGCTTGTCACCGACCTCGCGAGGCAGTACGCCATGTTTTTTGCATAGTGACGCCGCGTAGCCGGTGGCAATCCCCATCTGCCCGCAGGTATTCATTACCCGTGGTCCGGAGAGCCCGATGTGGGAGCAACTGAAACACCGCCCCGCCATCATCAAGTTTGGGATATTGCGCGAGTAAAAGCAGCGGAACGGGATGTAGTAAACCCCGCCGGTCTTACGGAAGATGGCCTTCGAAAGGAAATCCTCGGGGGCACCGGTTTCGGCTCTCTGATAATGGGCATCGAGTTCCCGTTCTTCCTCGACCACCACGTCCGGGAAGGTTCGCCGCTCGGTGGCATCCTTCATGGTATAGATGTAGTCCCCCATCAGGCGTCGTGATTCACGTTTTCCGCCGACGTAGGCAACCCATTCCAATTGGACGGTGGCGTTCTTTGGTTGTTTCTTGGCATTGGCGAATGAACCGAAGATCGCACGTAGCATGTGGTCGCGGATTTGCTCGGCATCCTTCACTTGATCCAGGTCCGGCGCTGAGTATTCCCAATACCACTCACCATTGATCGCGGTGTGGCGTCCGGCTACTGGCATTGCCCACGGCACCTCGGGGAAGCGGGACGCTTGCTTAGCCCTTGTCGAGTTCCACAAGACGCTTGTTCCCATGACCCGCTTGTCGGGTTCTTCCGGGCTCCAGAGATCGCCATGCTTATCCCAAGCCTCGTCGAATTCGCCGGCCGCCTCCCGGCCTTCGCGGTAATCGGCGCCTGCCCAGATTCCGAGCCAGCCGTCGCCGGTCGCATCGATGAATACGGGTGCAAGAAAGCGTCGGATTCGCCCGCTGGTCACCTCACGGGCCTCGACGCTGGTGATGCGTTCTCCCTCCATACCCAAACCAATTGCGATATGGTGGGCGAAGATTTCCACACCGGAATCCTTCATCGCCTTCTCGCGTTTCTTCTGATCGAGCGCCGCCTTGGCATCGCCATTCGGGTAATGCTCGGTATCAATCTGTTTCAGAAAATTGGAATCCTTACCGTGAATCCCGAGCGTGTGCACCCGGATTTCCTCGCTCGCATTGCCACCGAGGATCGGGCGGTCTTGAATCAGTGCGACCCGCAGCCCTTGCGATCTCGCCGCCAATGCCGCTCCGCACCCGGACAGACCGGCACCGACGATCACTACATCGTAGTCTTCCTCACCAATGGTTTGCTGCTCACGGCCGCTCAATCGATCTTTCCATACCGCGAGTTCCGGCAAGTTTTCACTCGGCAAATCCGGCGCTTCTTCCTGCGTGAAAAACACGGCATCACAACGTCCGTCGAAACCGGTGAGGTCCTCCAGTTCGAGGGAATGAGTACCGGCTTGGTCCACTTCAATTTCGCCGCCCGCCTGCCACGCCCAGCCGTCCTCAGTGCCAAAGACTGTTTCGAGTGCTTCACCATCGATCTTCACGCGGAACCTTCCCGGGGATTGCCACTCGCCCGGACACCAATCTCGAGTGCGGACCCAAACGCGCCATTTTCCCGGAGCGGGGAGATTGAAGACCGTCCTGGCGTTCGCCACCGGAATGCCCATGCCATGAGCGAGCAGAAAGCAACCACCCATCTGCTGATAGAATTGCGTGTCGAGCGACCAACCACCCGGATCATCGAAGCCGCACGCCTCCACCAGCACTCCGGATGCTCCGCGCCCCTCGGCTCCAAATGCGTAGCGAGGCGCGGTCCCTGCGGTGAATGCGAGCCCCCCAACAATTCTGACAAAATGACGGCGGTTCATGGCGTAGTGTGACTTACATTGGTCGCGTCGACCAAGAAAAATCGGGTGTCCACGGGGAACGAAACAGATCCATGCTACTTACCATTTCACTAATACTTGCCTGCCTCACAACCTCGACATCGATCGCGGCCACGCCGACGAAACTCGATAATCCCATCTCGGTGGAGTACTTGGATCAGCATCTGGCAAAGACGCATCCGCGGCTGGTCTTCACGCCTTCCATTCTGGCAAATCTCAGAGCGAAGCTCAAAACCGATCCTGTATTGCAGAACCGCTATGCAGCCATCCAGCTGAATGCCGAAGGCATCTACGATGAGCCTCGTTTGACACGCACGATGGTTGGACGACGTCTGTTGCACACCTCCAGGGAGATGCTTTATCGCATCAACATGCTGGGGCTGATCTATCTGGTTGAAAAAGACCAGAAGGCCCTGCAGAGAATCGAGGAGGAACTGCTCGCGGTTTCTGCGTTTTCCGACTGGAATCCAAGCCACTTTCTCGACGTGGCGGAGATGTCACTGGCGGTGGCGCTGGCGCTCGACTGGACCCACGGAGATTTACCTGAGGCGACTGCTGAAAAAGCCCGCACCGCCCTGCTTCAGAAGGGCTTGGATGCCGATGGCAAGGGACAGGCAAGGATCGTCTCTTCGAGCAACAATTGGAACCAGGTCTGCAACGGGGGAATGATTGCCGCAGCGATTGCCCTCGCGGAAACCGAGCCGGATCTTGCAGCGGACACCATCCAACGCGCGCTGGATCAAATACCGAATGCACTGGCGCATTATGCACCGGATGGCCTCTATCCGGAGGGTCCGGGATACTGGGCCTACGGTACCGGCTTTACCATTGTTACGATCGCGATGCTTGAAAGTGCGTTAGAGTCCGATTTCGGGATCTCCGCCTCTCCCGGCTTCATGGAGAGCGCCGTCTTCCGATCGCTCACCACCGCCCCGTCCGGAATGTACTACAACTTCGCCGATTGCCGGGAGTATGGCGGCGAGGGCGGCGACGTCCTGCTGGCTTGGTTTGCGGCGAAGTCCGGAAACGGAACCTTCTTCGAAAAAGAGCGCTTCATGCTTTCGCCCGAGAGGGTCGGTAAGCTCTCAGGTCTCGACGGAGCCGCCATGGCGTGGCTTTCCCAATACGAGGAGAAGACCAACTCCAAGATTCCATCCGCGTGGAAGGGTGACGGAACCAATCCGATCGTCATTTTCACGGGTGGCGAGAACGACCCGCACCAGTACTATTTCGGCGGCAAAGGTGGTCAGGCGACGAGCAGCCATGGCAACATGGATGCAGGTTCGTTCGTCTTCGAGATGGATGGTATTCGCTGGGTGATTGATCCTGGGATGCAGGGTTATCATGCATTGGAAAAGACCGGCTTCAATCTTTGGGGAAAGAAGCAGAATAGCGAGCGCTGGACCTTGCTGAACAAAAACAACTTCGGACATAGCGGCCTTACACTGAACAACGAGTTCTATCGAGTTGATGGCTTTGCACCCTTGATCGATTTCAAGAAAGGCGAATTGCCCGAGGCCACCTTTGATCTAACCGCACTCTACGGAAAAAATGCAGCGCAGGTCACGCGGCGCTTCATCAAGGACGGACCTACTTCCCTGTTGGTTCATGACATCGTCGAGCTTACTGAATCGACAAACCAGATCACCTGGCAAGTGATGACCACAGCCGAAGTCGAACTCATCCCAGGCGGGGCACTACTCCGTCAGGGCGGGAAGATGCTGCGCGTCGAAAGCATTTCGCATCCGGAAATGGAGATCGCGGTGGTTTCTTTGGATCCTCCCCCGCTAGAACTGGATCGGCAAATCGAGGGACTCAAACGCCTCGAATTGAGAATTCCTCCCACGGCCGCCATCGACGCCAAGATTGATCTTAAAGTCAGATTGTCAAAGCAGTAGCAAAAGGGTCATCGGAACCAACTCGAGGAATCCGATGAACTCCCTCCCAATCGCGGCGACCCCACTACTGTAGGATCGCCGCGATGGATGAGGAATGGTGACTCAGGGGCCGGTCACCTTGAGGCGAGCGAACCATTTGGTTCCGGCGGGGAAGGTGTAGGTCACGTCGTCGCCGTCGAAGAAGACAGTATTTGCGACGTCAGCCGTGACGCTGATCGCTGACTGGCAAGCAGGTGTCCAGGAAAAGCCTATGCTGCAAGCCTACCCCCAAGGTGAACATGGGAAACTCCGGCGTTCCAACTCGTCGCTGCACTCTGGCCCGAGCGCTGCTTGCTCATCCTTCGCCGGCTTCCGCGAGAGCTCCATCGACCCGCTTCGATGTTGCATTCGGGCTTTGGGTGCCACGCGAGATCAGGCGGTAGATCACCGGAACCACGAAGAGCGTGAAGATGCCCGACAAGGCCACACCGAAGAGGATCACCACACCGACCACGAAGCGCGTTTCCGCACCCGCGCCGGAAGAGATCACCAGTGGTAGTGAACCCATCACGGTGGTCAGGCCGGTCATCAGGATCGGACGGAAGCGCAGTGTCGATGCCTCCACGATCGCCTCATCGAAACTCCGTCCCTCGTCGCGCAACTGGTTGATGAACTCGACGATCAGGATGCCATTCTTCGCCGCCAGGCCGATCAGCATGATCATCCCGATCTGGCTGTAGATGCTTTGGGCCTGGTCGGTGATCAGCAAGCCCAACAAGGCCCCAGCCACCGCCACCGGCACGCTGAGCAGGATGGTGAACGGATGCACGAAGCTCTCGAACTGCGCCGCCAGCACGAGATAGACGACAATCAGCGCCAGCGCGAAAATGAACAGCGCCGACTCGCCGGACTCCCGCAGGTCGCGTGACTCGCCCTTGTAGTCGATGACCGCCTCGTCGGGCAGCGTTTCCTCCGCCACCCCATCGAGGTAATCGAGTGCCTCACTCAGCGAATATCCCGGTGCCAGATTGGCCTCGATGGTGATCGCGCGGATCCGGTTGAAACGGTTGAGCGCGCCGGAGTCCGCGAATTCGCGCAGCTTTACCAAGTTCGACAGCGGTATCAGCTCATCGCTGCGCTCCGAGCGGACGAACACATTGCGCAGGTCGTCGGGCGAGCGTTTGTCGTCCCACTCGCCCTCGACAATCACGTCGTACTCCTCGCCGCCGGTCGTAAAGGTCGTCACCTGCCGCCCGCCGAGGAAGGTCTCGAGCGTGCGTCCGATGTTGCTCACCGAGACGCCGAGGTCGGCCGCACGGATCCGGTCGATGTCGACGCCGATCTGAGGCTTGGTCTCCTTGTAGTCCCAGTCGAGACCCACCAGATTCGGGTTTTCACGCGCCTTCTCCACGACCCGGTCGCGCCAGTCGGTGAGTGCCCCGTAGGTCGGTCCGCCGATCACGAATTGCACCGGCTTTCGAAGTCCCTGGGTGAGGCCCTGACGCATGATGACGAAGTGCTGCATCCCGCGGAGGTCGGAAAGTTTCCCCCGCACCTCGGCCATGATCTCATCGGACGGACGTCGCTCCGACCAGTCGTTGAGATTGATGATCGTGACCACCTGGTTGTAGTCGACCGCCGCGCCAAAGCCACGCGGCACCCGCACCAGCAGGCGCTGGGCCTCACCGTTGTCGATGAGATACATCAGCCGCTTCTCGATCTCACGGCTCATCTCGAGGCTGTAGCCATAGCTGGTCCCCTCCGGTGCTTTCGAGGTAACGAAGAACGCGCCACGGTCCTCGCGCGGCGTGAACTCGCTCGGCAGCTCGCGGAACAACCACCAACTCGCCCCAAGTGTTGCCACCACCAGCAACACCCCGAGCCACGCCATCCGTAGTAGTTTCCCGAGCGCCCACCGGTAAGCAGCCTCGAGCTTGCGGAACACGAAGGACACCCCACGCGTCAGCAGGTTGGTTCGTGTCGCGGCATCGGCCCGCAGCAGCTTCGAGGCCAGCATCGGGGAAAGCGTGAGCGCGACGAAGGAAGAGAACCCGACCGCCACCGCGAGCGTCACCGCGAACTCGGTGAACAGCTTGCCGGTATCGCCCTGCAGGAAGGTGATCGGCACGAACACCGAGATCAGTACCAGCGTGGTCGCCACCACTGCGAATCCAACCTGCCGCGTTCCAAGATACGCTCCGACCAGCGGCGTCTCTCCGTTCTCGATCCGCCGGTAGATGTTTTCCAACACCACGATCGCATCGTCCACCACCAACCCGATCGCCAGCACCAGCGCCAGCAGGGTCAGGATGTTCACCGAAAAATCGAGCTGATAGAGGAGGATCGCCGTGCCGATCAGCGACACCGGCACGGTCACCGCCGGAATCAGCGTCGCCCGCAGGCTGCCGAGGAACAGATAGATCACCAGCACCACGAGGCCGATCGCGATCAGCAGTGTGTTGCGCACCTCGTGCAGCGAAGCCTCGATGAAGACGGAGGTATCGTAACTCTGCTCCAGCGCCATGCCTTCCGGAAGGATCCTGCGGATTGCTTCGGCCTCCGCCTTCGCCGCGCGTGCCACCTCCAGCGTGTTGGCGCGCGATTGCTTGATGATCCCCACCCCGGTCATTGGCACCCCGTTTCCGCGAAAGCTCAACCGCGGCCGCGCCGCTCCCAGCGAGACTTCCGCGACCTCGTCGAGGCGCACCTGATAGCCGTCCTCACCCCTCGCCACGACCAGACTGCGGAAGGTTTCCGGGTCCACATACTCGCGGCCGAGCCGCACGGTGAACTGACGGTCGAGGCTCTGCACGCTGCCGGCGGGAAACTCGACGTTCTGCGTCCGCAGGGCCTCCTCGATGTCCGCCACCGTCAGTCCCCTCGCAGCCAGCGCGTTGCGATCCACCCACACACGCATCGCGTAGCGCGAAGCCCCGCTGAGTTGGACCCGCGCCACCCCCGGCAGCACCGCGAAGCGGTCGGCGAGGTAGCGGTCGGCGTAATCCACAAGCTGCAGCGGCGTCATGCCCTCGCCTGTTAGATTCAGCCACATCAGCACCTCGGCCGAGGCATCCTGCTTGGTGATCTGCGGCGGATCAGCCTCCTCGGGAAGCTCCGAAAGCAGTGTCGAGACCGCCTCGCGCAGGTCGTTCGCTGCGGCGTCGATGTCACGGTCGATCAGGAACTCGACCGTCACCGTGGACACCTCATCAACGCTCGACGATTCGATCGTCTTGATTGCTTCAACCGTGCTTACCGAATCTTCGATCCGCTGGGTGATCCGACGTTCCACCACCGCGGCCGAAGCGCCGGGGTAGACCGTTTCGATCGTCACGATCGGCGGCTCGATGTCCGGATACTCCCGCACCTGCAGTCGCGTGTAGGCCACCAGGCCAAAGGCGACCAGCAGCAGACTCATCACCGTCGCCAGCACCGGCCGACGCACTGAAATGTCAGACAGGAACATCAGGAAGACTGCCCGGATTTGGGATCATAGGCCTCGACCGCCCCCTCGTAGGTGCCCGCCACCTTCACCTCGCCGCCGTCGCGCAACGAAAGCACGCCGTCGGTCACCACGGAATCACCTTCGGCAAGTCCTTCAACGACCTCGACCCAACCCGGCTGCCGTCGACCGGTCTCGATCACCACCCGCCGCGCCACGCCGTCCTCAATGCGAAAGACCGCTTTGACTTCACCCACAGCGACGACCGCCCGCTCAGGCAACGCCAAGCTGCGCTTCGGGTTGCTGCTCAGCGTCACGGTCATCAGCATGCCCGGACGTAGGACGTCGTCCGGGTTCGGAAATAGGGCCCGCACCGCGACCGCCCGCGTCACCGGGTCAATTCGAGTGTCGATTTCGGAGACTTCTCCTTCGAAATCGCGCTCCGGGAACGCGCTGCTGCGCGCAGCGATCACCAGCCCCGGCTGGAGCGTACTCAAAAAGGTTTCCGGCACCGTAAAATCGAGTTTCATGACGTCGGTCTTGTCGAGGGTGGTGATGACGTCGCTGGGTTCCACCATCGCGCCGGGGCTGATCCGGCGAAGGCCTACCCGTCCGGCAAAGGGAGCTGTGATCTGCCGATCGGAAAGTTGCGCCTGCACCTGAGCGATCCGCGCCTGAGCCACCGCCAGCCGTGTCCTGCGCGCCGCCACGTCCGCCTCGGAAACACCCCGGCCCAGAAGCGGCTCCAAGCGCTTCAGCTCCCGCTTCTCCTCATCAAGCGACGCCTGTGCCGCCTCCAGAATCCCCCGCTCTTCCTCGGACTCCAGCAAGGCCAGCAAGTCGCCGGCCTCAACCCGCTGCCCGTCATCGAAGCCCAGTTCCTGAACCCGCTCGGTCACGTTGGCCGAAATCTCGGTCGACTCATCCGCCAACAGCGTCCCGGCCGCCACCAACTCGTCCGCGAAGTCACGCCATTCGAGTTCGTGCACCGTCACCTCGACCGGCCCGGCCGGCCCGGCAGCCGCCTCGTCCGACTTCGAACAGGCCGCCAGCGCCCCAAAAACCAGCACCGCGATCCCTCTTGCAACGTCCCTTGATAACATCTGCGTTTTCCCTAGGCCGGGAAACCTTCCGCCTCCAGCGATTTTCAGAAGCGTGCCCTTCATGATTTCAGCCGAGTGTAGTCCGCCAAGCAGATTGCCCATTATGTTTTGAATAAAGGTTTGAAAGATCAGCCGCTTAACGGGTCAATCAGGGAGACGATAAGATCTTTTCCCAAATTTCTGCGTTTCTCGTCGGTCACGAATCTCGATTCGCTCCCTCCTCGCGCCTTGAACTTTGAAAAAATCTCTCATCGCATAACGCACAGTCTGCTTGGCGGACCACACTAGCCGAACTCAATCTCGGCAAGCAGCGGCCGATGATCGGAGGCACGGTCGGCAGGTGGAAGATCGAGCCGCTGAAAGCGAACCTCGCACCCTTCCCCACGGACGGCGATACGATCCAGCGCGATGCACGGTCGTCGCGCCGGAAAGGTCGATTGGCGGGAGATGATCGGAAAGCGCCGCCTGAGCGTGCGCATGAAGCGGGTGGCCGGTCGCCATTCATTGAGATCGCCCATCAGAACCTGAATGCCGTCATCGTGACCTTCGTCGGCATCGGCCAGAATCTGATCGATCCGGCGGATCTGGCGGAGTCTTTCAGCGGGTGCCAGACCGAGATGGGTGGCGCAGACGTCGAGCGGGCGATCGGGAAGGTCGAGATGAAAGCGGATCGCGCCCCGCGCTTCGATTCCGCCAAGATCGAGGTCAATACGCTGGGTCTTGCGCGGTGGAACCCGTGACATCAGGACGTTGCCATATGGCCCACGAGACTTCTGCAGCACGGGGCCATGGGTGACGGTCGAGAATCCGATTTCCTCGGCACGGTTCAGGAGACGCGTTCTCGTGGCGTCGTCATCGTGAACCTCCTGCAGGGCGACCACATCGGCCTCACTCTGCCTGATCACTTCGAGAATGGCATCCGGGTCCTCGCGTCCGCTGCGACCAATGCAGCCGTGGATGTTGTAGGTGAGCAGTCGGATCATGGGAATCAGGTGAAGCGCTTTTTGAGCCACCAGGAAACACCGGCAATGACCGCCAGAAATGCCGCAAACCACAACCAGTTGCCCAGGCCCGGATCCTCGATTGCCATGACAAACCGCCGGGTGGCGAGGGTGACCGCCGCCACACCCGGCAGAAGACCGATGGCGGATCCAATCATGAAGACCGAGAAACGGATGCTCGAGATGCCAGCGACGAGGTTCACCACACCAAAGGGGGCGACGGGAAGCACGCGGATGAGCGCCACCGACCAGATGCCCCGGTTGGCCAGTGCCGCGGACAAGGCCTCAAGCTTGTCGCCCGCAAACCTGGCCACGACGGGCTTTCCGACATGATGCCCGATCGCATGGGAGAGAGCTGCGGCCAGCATCGTTCCGCCAAAACCACAACCAAAGGCATACCACGGACCGAGCACGATGGTGGCACCGATAATGATCAGATTGATCGGCACGGCGAGCACTCCGGCCACCGCGAAGACCAGGATCAGCAACGGGATCGCAAATGGGGAATCCTCCAGCGGCGCGAGGAAACGGGTGACACGATCCTGATCGATCAAGGTGCCCGACAGGCGGTTCAATGCCAGGCCCAGCAGAGCCAGTCCCGCGATCCATCCGACCACCTTGAGCACGCGCAGCGGAACGGGTGACGAGTCGTCTGAATCGCTGAGTTCGGGCACTAGATTCTCGGCCTTCAGGGCCTTGCGGACGTGATGCGCCGGGCTGATCGGCTCGTCGGGATCCAAAAGCTGCGAATCCGCAAGCTTCCGCTGCAACACCGAATTGCATCCGCCCTCGAGAATCCGCAGCCGGTTTCCCCCGGAATCGCGAAGCTCCTTGATCGCAGCCCCGATGGATCCAGAAGCTTCGATGCGATCCCGGACCGTCGATGGTTCCATTTGAAAATGCATCGCGAGAAGCCTGTCCAGAAGAGCACGAATGAAATCAACAGGCTCGTCGTGCAAGACGGCAACATCGACTTCCGAGTCCACTTTCATCGAGCGGTTGCTGAGGTTGGCGGATCCGGTCAGAAACATGCGGTCGTCAGCGATCAGCAACTTCGCGTGAACGTAGACCTGACTTGCTGAACCATCGCCATCCTCGGCATGGGGATAGCAACTTGTGAGCCGTTCATGGAGGTCGGCATCGGCAAGAATCTCTAACAGACGGTCGCGTAGCAAGCCGAGTGTCCCCTCCTCCGCCCATCCGCCGGCCTCACGGGTCAGGACCAGAACGACTTCCGGCCCGTCCACTTCACGAAGCCGGTCGGCCAGCGCCTCGACAATCGTGTGCGAGGAGAGATATTGGTTCTCGATGTAAAGGTATCGGCCCGCGGAGGCGATCAAGTCGAGGTGAAGTTGCTCGATATGTCGGCTCGGCGGGTAGTCCTCATATTGTGCGAAAGTCAGCGCAAGCGCCAGTTCCTCATCCTCGAAATCGACCGACACCGACTCCGGCCATGGCACATCTTTCCGCGAAGATCGAAGGTCCGAAATCTCTTCACCCGTTGCCCGTTTCCAGCGCATCATCACAAGATCGCGAAGATCCCCCACCACCGGGCCGGTCAAGACCAGCTGGATATCGTGATAGGGCTGGTAGGGCGAGCCTTGGGGGTTTCGCCGCTTCTCGTCCTCGGCACGGTGCTCAGGCCGGTCCCAACGCCACGCACTGAGGTCGATGCCGCCGCAAAACGCCAACACTCCATCAACGACTACCAGCTTCTGGTGGTGAGACGCGCCGACCGCGATGGCATCGTCGGTCTCGAAGTGAAGCCTTGGATGCCCCGGTTCCTTCCATCTGGTGAACGGCAGCCACTCGCGTTCGGCGAGATAGACCACCGAGTAGTCCCAAAGGAGGATCCGGATTTCGAGATCAGGTTTCTCATCAAGAACCGCAATCAGGAAATCGGCGAGGCATGATGGATAGCCATCATCATCCTCCGGCGTGCGGATCATCTCGATCGACCCGCTGATGTCCCAGGCGAGCAACAGGACTTCGCGCTCGGCAAGAAGCACCGACTCTCGAAAGGCGCTAAAATAATCCTGTCCGCTCAGTAAAAACGCGCCTTTCGATGCACGAGTCACCCGCCAGCAGTTGTCGCCGGGTTTGAAGCTAGGTTCGGGAGAACAAGACATGAAAAAACTGTCGGGCCAACAGAAGCCGACATGCTTCTCAAGCTAGCACGACTCGACAGCGCGTCGATCCGTGAATCCGTCACGACCGTCCTGCTCCGCAAGAAGGCCCGGGTCTCTGCTCAGGTCCCAAAAGCTACTCAATGGCAGCACCCACGATGTTTCGACAAGAGCATACGGAAAGAATCCTTGGGGTCGGCAGGGATTCATGCGAGGTTCACCCACTTGCCCGCATCGGGCATTGGTCGTTTGCTCGTTGATTTCCGGGGTTCTCCCGGTCCGAGCTGAAGCGCAGTGTTTTGGATTTCGCGGGTGAGATCAAAACGACAAAACAACATGATTAAACTGTTTATTGGAAACCTGTCCCACGAAACGAGCGAGCCCGAACTGCGGGATATTCTCGACGCCTTTGAGCCTATTGTTGAAATCACCCGGCCATTGGATCGGGAAACCGGGCGACCCCGAGGATTCGCCTTCGTAACCTTCGGCAGTCGCGAAATGGGGGAAAAGGCCATGGAGACGCTTAACGGCACGAAACTTGGAGGACGCGAATTGCGTGTCGATGAGGCTGAAGACCGTCGGCCTCGTAGTCATCCCGCCGAACGGCCCCGACGGGTTTCTCTGGCCGTGGAAATCGGCAAACGAGTCGATGACCGCCCGATCGGACCTGATGGAAAGCGCGTTCGTTACAAAGCCATCTAACAGCGGGCTTGGAGAGCGACGAGAAGCCTGGATGCGTTTGATTGCTCTCCACGCGGATCGATTCCCCGGCGGAACCGCTCCAGGCGGTGGAGCCTGAAGTTCATCCACCCCGGGATGCCCGTCCGCCTGCGGCTGTGGCGCACGATCTGTCGAATCAACCCACTCCAAATTGGTGACTCGCAAATGAGATCCTAACCGGGCTTGATTCCGGTGCCGGACTTGGCGGTCAAGATCTTGAGTTTTCTGAGGACCTCTTTGTATTCGGGATGAGTCGCAACATTCCTCCTCGCGTTGGGATCGTTCTGAAAATCGATGAGGGTGATGTCTTCGAGCTGACCGTCCTGATCCTCTCTCCGCCACTCGGTGTAGCGGTAGCGATCGGTGCGGAGGCTGGTCCCGAGGACCTTGCCGACCTTGGGTTTGTTTTTGAAATACTGGCTGAAAACCCCTTCTTTCCAAGGATTGGCGGGATTCTCAATCACGGGTTTGAGGGAGCTGCCGTGAAGTCCTTCGGGGACGGGTAGTCCGCTGAGTTCGCAGAGGGTGGGAAAGACGTCGACCAGCTCGGCAAGCGCCGTGGTTCGCTGGCCGCCTTTCATCGAAGGAGCATCAATGACGAGCGGGACCTTTGCGGCAACCTCGTAGGTGGTGTGCTTGCACCAATCACCAAAGTCACCGAGGTAGTAGCCATGGTCGCCCCAGAGAACCACGACGGTGCTCCGGGCGAGGCCGGTTTCATCGAGGGCCGCCATGAGGCGTCCCACCTGTGCGTCCATGTAGCTGACGCTGGCGCGGTATCCGTGGATGAGTTCGCGTGTTTTGGCGTCGTCCAGCCATTTCGTCGTTCGTGGAATGTCGGAGTAGTTCTTGAGTTCACCCCAACTGGAGCCATCATAGGAGAGGCCGTCGATGACCTCGTCGCGGGAGGGAACTTCAATCTTCGAACGGTCGTAGAGCTCCCAGTATTTGCCGGGAGCGTTGAAGGGGAGATGAGGCTTGGCAAAACCGACGGCGAGGAAGAACGGAGTCTTGTCGGCGGCCAATGTCTTGAGGCGCCCGACAGCGGTCTTCGCCACCATGCCATCGCCGTAGGCATCGTCATCCACATCGCCGCCGTTCTCACTGGCGGGGCCGTTGGACCGCACTCCCGTCTCTCTCTCAATTCGACTCGCCTTTTTCTGGGCGGCGATCCCATCGGGCGAGGCATAGGAGGGTCCAAGGCCCCGCAGCGGTTTCTCCGACCAACCTTCTGGAAAATCGTCGTCTGAGGCATGGTAGATCTTTCCAATTGAGAGCGTCTTGTAGCCCTGCTCCTTGAAGTACTGAGGCATGGACAGGGCATCGGGATTCTTGTTCCGCATCGGCGTCTTGTAATCCCAACAACGGGTCGTTTGCGGACGGAGGCCGGTCATGATGCTGGCTCGCGAGGCACCGCAAACCGCGACTTGGCAATAGGCGCGTTCGAAGAGGATTCCGCGTGCGGCAAGTGCGTCGATGTTGGGTGAGTGGATCTCCTTATTCCCAAAGCAGCCCAGCTCGGGGCGCAGATCATCGACGGCGATGAAGAGGACGTTCATTTTCTCTGCGGCGAAGGCGCCGGCGACCATGGCAAAGAACAGAAGCAATATTTCAAGACGGACAAGTGGTTTCACAATCTGGGCGGGGCAATGAGTTCGGTGGATGCTCTTATACTTGTCTCCCGCTCAATCCCTTACGCTCATGCCCGGAAAGCCAACAGCCCTCACCGGACTCATGGGCCATGAAATCCCACTGGCAGACGTGTGAAATACAGGCGTCAGCATCACCGCCCACTCCACATACAGCTCAGAGCCCGAAACCTTTCGGAGGCTTACCCGAAGGTGAGGATCGGTCGAGAATCAGGACGATTCATGTCCTCGACACTCCGAGGCGGGCCCGGCAAGCTTCCTCCCATGTCGCCTCCAATCCTTTCCTTCCTCTTTCGCATTCGACTCATTGTCCTCGCCTCCGTCACCCTTCTCCATTGTTCATGCCACAACTCCCGCCCGGCACTCACCCCGGAGGAGTTGACCGCGGCGGTGGCAAGCGACAAGCAGGTGCTGGACAACATCGAGTCCCACAACGCCGAGCTACGGCGAGACTTTCTTTCGCTTCGCTCGACGGGTAAGTGGAAGTCGCGCGGATATTTTTCGGCCCAGGAAAGTGATCGCACCGAACTGCTGTATTTCCGATTTCACACCGCGCACCATCAGCTGAACGAAATCGTGGAGCGCTACGAAAAGGTGTCCGAAGCTCATCCCGTAAGCGCTCGCGCGAACCGCCTCGCCCTCGAGCAATCCCACTTCCTCGTCACCACCTTCGCAGACGACAAGATTGCCGTCGACAAGCTCAATCAGGCCTACCCACGATCCGGCATTCCCCGGGATACCTACGACCGCCAGGTCGAAAGCCTCGAGCCGGTCTTCAAGCGGGGAGCGACGATCGCCAAGGTCAAGGTGGCAGACGAAATGGACGACGCGGAGTATTTCGCCCAGACCGAGATCTTTTTCCACGTCAGCCGACTGAAGAAACCCAACGCGCATCTCGTATCGTTCAGCGAATCCCAGAAGCAGCAAGTCGTATCCCTTCTGCAACCCGGCGACATTCTGCTCACCTTCACCGCGGGCTATGCCAGCGACGTTTTCATACCCGGCGCTTTCAAACACGGCATCACCTTCATCGGCACCGTCGAGCAACGGAAGGCTGCCGGTCTGTCGCCGGATAGAATCATCCTCGTTGGCGGACGGGCGGAGGGACAAAAAATCCGGGAAGACTTGAAGCAAACGACAACGGTCGGCGGACGCCCGGCAAACCTGATCGAGGCGGTGGCCGAGGGCGTCAAACTCAGCAATCTGGAATACATCATGGACACCCACATCAACCGTCTGCTGGTCCTGCGGCCGACAATCGGAGCGGACGACCGAGCCAAGCAGGTCAGCCGAACGTTTTCCTATCTCGGTCAGCACTACGACTTCCGCTTCGACTTCGCGGACTCAAGCAAGCAGGTCTGTACCGAGGTGATCTATCGGGCCATCAATGGCTTGGACGATATTGACTTCACGCTGACCCGGCGCGGCGGCCACGTCACCCTCAGCGCCGATGACCTCGTAAACTACTGGCTGCACAAGAATCCCGGAGCCTTTGAGCTCATCCTCTATGCTGAAGAAGCGCCTAACAGTCCAGGTCATCGCGCCCGGATCCTGACCGGAGCCGAAGGCAAGACCCGGGTCACCGAGTTGATGGCAAGCGGCGGAAAGGACTGACGCAACTCAGGATCCGCTTTCGTGGACTTCACTACCCTGAAACCGACCCTGCCCGCGGTGAGGCGACTCCCCTACCCACCGGAGAACACCGGATTGAAGCCCGCATCTGTTAGAATGCGTTTCACCTCTTCCCGCTTGTCGCCCTGGATTTCAATGCAGCCATCCTTGACCGTGCCTCCAACACCACAGGCTTTCCGCATCTTCTTCGCGAGTTCCTGTTTCTCAGAAAGTCCGATCCCGGTGAAATTCTTCACAATCGTCACTGCCTTCCCACCGCGGTGCGCGGTCTGACGAACGATGTCGACACGACCGCGCTGGGTATTCTTCTGACCGCGCCCGGAGGTCTTTGCCACGACACTGGGACCTGGGTCCTCCGGCCCCTCAGGCAACTTGCCGAGAGCGTCGAGGGCTCCAAAAGCGTTGGGTGCCTGTGGCTCTTCACCAAAGCGCGTGGTCTTGCTCTTCTTTCGGCTCATCAAGGCCTTCATGTTGAGAACATCCGACCCGGATGCCGAGAATAGATTGGCGCCAGTCTCGGCAACCAAATTTCCTCATGCCGCGCATGATGCCGGGCATCGAAGCTTCATTGGAAAAAAAGAGCGGCCCGACTGATGACCCAAAGGAAAACCAATTAACCTCGGGGTGGCTCAGTCGGACCGCCTAATGTGTCGCGACAGAGCAAATGGGAGCAGCCCACGTGCCAACTCTCACCACCTGCGCTCTTTCCCGAGACTTTCCCGATCCGCAACCGCCGACACTCTTCGGGACGCCCCCTGCTTGCAAAGGTCGAAACCGTGCCTAGGGGATGACATGGACTCAGCGCTCACCGATCGAATCATCCGCATGGCTTGGGAGGACCGGACAAGCTTTGAAGAAATCGAGAAGCGGACCGGCCTCGTCGAAGCGGAGGTCATCAAAGTGATGCGCCGAAATCTCAAGCCATCAAGCTTCAGGTTGTGGCGTAAGCGGGTGAATGGCCGAGTCACCAAGCACCGCAAGCTGATGAAGGCCCGGATGGGACATTGAAGCCATTGTTCGGAGCCACGGGGTGCCGCCCCTGCTCGCTCACCCGCTCACCCGGCACTTGGATGCCACTTCGCCCCAGGTGAAATCCTCTCGCAGCATCCTGGCAAGCCAAGGGTCCACAGCAGGCAGTTGAGTCGCGTTGGCAAACCTCTCCGGCTTGGTGATGCGGGTGAAAAGCACTCGTTTGCAATCGCGGCGTGGCACCGACTTCGTGCCATAACCATCGGGTTGATTGCTCGACCAGAAACGCACGCTTTCGGCATCGTGCCCGAGATAGACGACAAGATGTCCCCGTTCGCGGCCACCGATCTGATCGGTCCACCAGATCTTGAGAAAGTCCCCCGGCTTCGCCTCGTCCCACGAAGTGAAGTTCCGGCCCGCACCAAGGTCCGCCACCAGCTTTGCCGAGCCGGGGCCATTTGCATTCCAACGCCCGAAAACCCCGTGTCCATCCTGTTGATCGATCTCGGGAAGCAGCGCCTCCGAGCCACGCCCCAATGCCTCAAGCAATACCAGATAGGTCGCCCCCGAGCAAAAACTCGGCTTGGCACGCTTCGCATCCACCCGGATTTCTCCACCTGTTAGACCACAGGCACCATGCAACAGGTTCTTGGTCGCGTCGCTGCCGTCATAGCCACCCCCGCTGGGCATCGTCCGTAGCGCCGCGAGCACCCTGGAGTTGAATCCCGAAGGCACCTCAGCCGGCATGCTCGCACATCCAGCTGCAAGTACTCCGACGATGGCGAGGCTAGCGGATCTGATCAACATGCTGCATTCAAACGGCGCAAACCGAACTAGGCCAGCCGAGATAAGGGATTTTCGGCACCGACCGTGAGCCCCTTGGCTCACCTATCGGAGCACAATGACCAAGGCGACCGAGGCCTCCCTTCTACAGCTTGTTGAGATACTGAATACTCTCCTGTATGCTCGCAAGCGGGTCGGGCGATTGGTCCTGCTCGACATGACAATACTCCACGCCCGCCGCCTTGGCCACGACAATGATGGGCTCGATGTCGATGATCCCGTTTCCCAACTCCTTGAAGGCGTCATTCGGCACGCCTGAATAAATGGGAAGCTTGATCCCTTCCTTCAAGTCCTTCAGGTGAAGCTGGGTCACCCGTCCGGTCATCTCCTTGATCAGCGCCGCCGGATCCAGATCGGCGACCTTGACCCAGAACACATCGATCTCGAATTTCATCTCCGGTGAGAACTCCTCCCTCAAGATATCATAACCACACTTGCCGCCTTCCTTCGGTTCAAACTCGAAGCTGTGATTGTGATACGAAAGTTGAATCCCCGCTTTCTTGGCCATGGCTGCGGCCTGATTCGAATGGGCGGCAACCTGCTTGTAGTCATCCAGCGTCTTTCGGTTCCCCTCCTGAAGGTAGGGAATCACCAGATGAGTCAAGCCAATCTCTTCGGCCTTCTCAAGGATCTTCGCGAAATCCGACATCGCCGCATCCTTCGGGTTCACCACCGAATCCCACTCGAAGTGCGAGGAATGAATCGCCAGACCCGCATCCTTGGCTGCCGAAATCATCGCGTCAGAATTGGGAAAGCCATAGAGCTCAACCTGCTTGTAGCCATCGTCCGCCACCTGCTTCAGGGCCGCGACCGGATCTTTCGCGATGGCATCGCGCAAGGTGTAAAGCTGGATGCCAATGTTCTTGCGGTAGGCATTATCAGCTTCCAGGGCCAGCAGACTGGATGACGGTCCAAAGGCAACAGCGGTGGCGCCGGTGGCGCGAATAAAGGTTCTACGATTCATGGGTTTCTCCGGTTCGGTGGTATTATATGCATGAAATGTTGAGTGAAACTCAAACATTTTCGATATCTTCGCCAAGCGCCTCTGGCCCGTCCTGCCGCAGCGAAAAATCACCTTCTGAAAAGGCCTGCTCTGGACGACACGGAGACCTCCCTGAGCAGATTCCGGCCATCGCACGAGGAAGGCAAAAACTCGGGAGTCCTCACGGTCAAATCCCTCAACCTTCCCTACCCACTGCTCCTCCCTTTTCTCTAACAATTGCCTGATCAGGATAATGCCGGAGCAGAAGCGCCTTTCTGTGATGCTCAAACAAGCTCCCTGAAGCTCCGTCTTCTCGCTTGAACCTTCGACAGAAAGCGATGCATCATGCGACCGCCACTTCAGCGGTTGTCAGCAACCCCAAGAAGACGAGGGACGACGCTGCCCTGCTCTTCCATGACGAACTGCACGATGCGGCCCTTCGGATAATGAATCCACTTCGTCTCGCTCAATGGTCGAAGCTGGTCGTCGCCCGGAATGCTGAAGGACAATTTGACAGGAAAACTTCCACCACCTTTGATCGGGTCACTGACCACTGTCTGCGAGCCAGCGTCGAGCGTGAACTCCTCATCTCCCAAGGTTCCCTTAATCCGATTCTCGGTGAGATTGACCCAGAGCAAGCCCCCTGGCTTGAACTTCCGAGGATCCACTTCGATGAGCATGAGCGTTAGTATTTTCCCACCGTCCCCCGCCTCAGCACTCTCATCGGACTGCGCGTTACCGCTTTCATTCGCCTGCACGTCAGCATCAATTTTTTCGCTCTTTTGCGCAACGAGCAGGATGAAATCCTTCATCTCTTCCGTCACCGCGACATGGGGGGCATCGGCGGGGACATCCCGCTTGCTGGCGGGCGCTTTCTCCAGAAGGTGCAGTTCCACCGGACCAGACCGAAGCTTGTAAACCGGAGAAAGATTCATCTTGGGCAGTTCGACCTCCTGCGATCCACGCCCGTCGTATAGTTGCATCGATTTCGGCGCATCTGCAGGCGCATCGAGATAGATTACTCGAAATGTTCGCCCAGCTTGAGCGGTGGAAATGAGAGATGTGAGAAATATGGAAAGTAGCAGGAATGCGAAGCGGCTCATGATGAAGGTTTTTTGTTTGCTTGGTCGTTCCCAGGACACGATCTGCCGTATGCTGCCAAACGATTAACCGGAGGACTACCATCCGGTGGCCATCACCGGAAGCGAATTCGTGTCTTGGGATGTCGGGAAGCTCCTGGCGAAAACAGACTCCACTTCCCCATCGGCACAAGGAGCACGATACAGCATGCTCGATCTTCAGGAGTGTTTTCTTTCTGAGTCCCCGACTGTTCACTTCCAGAGATTCCAGCAAGGCCCTGCTCACTCACGCCGGAATTCATTGGATATCCGCCTCCACCAGCACCGCCAGCCGCGCCGCTGCAAGATTCCCGTGAAACGAATCACTCCCGCACATTTCTCCTTAAAATTCCTCGCCAACTCCGACCAGCCATTGCTAGAGAACAACAGCTTCATGACTCTCCGATCCCCCCTCCTGATGGCAATTATTGCCGGACTCCTCCCCTCCACCTCCCAAGCCGATGTCCGCCTGCTGACCGGCGACTCTAACAACGGCATTCATCAAAGCTCAAGCAGCATCACCGACCTTTCCGCGGATGGTGATCTCGTCGTCTTCGTCACCGGCCCGCCGGTCTCCGGATCGACCCCAGGCATCACCCGCGGCGGCGCCTACCTGCGAAAAATCTCCACCGGCGAACTGACTTACCTCGCCGGCGACAGCGGCCTTTACATCGGAGTCGCCGATGCCGTCATCAGCGACGACGGCCGCTACGTCGCCTAGCGCTCCACGGACAACAGTGTTTCCGGCTCAAGCAATCACGCCAAACACATCTACTGGCGCGATCGACTGACCGGCACCACCCGGCTCATCACGGCGGCAGCCGACCAAGCCTGCATCGAACCGAAGATCTCCGCCGACGGCCGCTACGTCGTTTTTGCCTCCAACACCCGCACGCTCCCCGTATCAAGCACCAGGCTACCAAGTACCAATGGCAGATTCGCCGTCTACCTTTACGACAGTCTGACGCAGGCGCTTGATATCGTATCGCTCGCTCCAAATGGAGCCGCACTCACAGGTATCGGCTCAGCCACGGTCGCTTCTGCCCAACAGTCTTTCGATCTATCCTCCGACGGGCGCTTCGTCGTCTACACCACGGATTCGGCGAATTCCCACCCTGACTATTCAGCCAACATGACCGCCAGCTTCCTTGCGATTTGTCGGCGTGAAATCTCAACGGGCAGCGTGGTCATGGTCAATCGCAACGCCGCAGGCAACGTCGTCGACGGCAACTTCGTGGCACCCCGGATCAATGCCGATGGTTCACGCGTCACCTTTGCAGGAAGCTTCGTCGCCATCTTCAAGCCCGCCAATCCCATGGTCCCAGGCGCGCCCGCCAACTTCGGAAACGACGCTTTCGTCAAGGATCTCGCAGCCGGCACGGTGTGGCTTGCCTCCAGGACTAACAACAACACCGCGCACGAAGGTTTCTTCGGTCCCCGTCTGGCCATCAATGACAACGGTGACATCGTGTCATTTGCCTCCTCGTCGACGAAACTCGACCCACAAGCAGCCGATACCGATGGCAGCAAGTTCGATATTTTCCGCGTCGCCCTCGGAGCGAATGGAACCACGACGACCAGCCTCATCACCAAGTCTCCGACCGACAGCGGCAACGTCGACTACCGCAGCGGCCCATTCATCTCCGGCACCGGTGACTACATCGCCTTCAACACCGATCAGGTCCAGGAGATGATCGGCACACCATCCACTTTTTTCCAAGGCATCGGCGTCGGCACCTTCCCCGCCACCGTCGTGACCGGTCTGAGCTACAGCACGTGGTCCGCCGTGCTGCCCGTCAACGATCGCGACTTCACCGACATCCCGGCCAAGGACGGTGTCGACAATCTTACCAAATACATGATGGGGATGAATCCCACCGTGCCCGACCGCAGCAAGCTTCCGATTTCAAACACCAGTCCGGCAGTGGCACTGGGTCTTCCTGCCGGGCCGGATGAATACCTCACCCTTCAGGTTCGTATCCGCCGGGAACTCCCTGCCGGCTTCGCGTGGACCGTCCGAGCCGCCGACACCCTCGCCGGTCTTCCCGCCGGAGCAGGAAATGCCATCCAGGTGGGTCCAGCCACACCAGACGGCGACTTCGACCTCTACCTTTTCCGCTTCCCAAATCCCACTTCCGCCCTTCCCGGCAAAGGCTTCATGGATGTGAATCTGACCGCTCCTTAGTGCACACCAACCAAGGACAGCCGATTGAACCATCTTGAAGGTCCTGTTTTCCGTGACCAGTCCAAGGGGTTTGTTCGGCGGGAAGGACCAGCTCATTCGGCTTTCGAAGCATCCCTCTGAGCCCGGCTCCTGCGGACAAAAATCCCCGCACCCAGCGCGAATTTTCTCGCTCCGCCTCATCGTCTCGGATTCTTCACGCTTGTGCAAAAGCTTGTCAGCGACATCAACCGTCAGGGCTGGTCGGTGAATCCCGGCTTCCTCGATCAGGAAGTAGCCGTCCGCCTCATGATCGAGTGCCGACAAGCTTGGGAAAACGGCGACTTCCGCAAGGCCGGCGTCGGGCGTGGTGACCAACTCACCATCCGCGAAGACATTCGCCGCGATCAGGTCATGTGGCTCGATGACACCACACTTTCCCCCGAACAGCTCGCCTATCACGCAAAGCTCGAGACCCTGCGGATCGCGCTCAACCAGCACTTTTACCTCGGACTCTTCAGCTTCGAAGGCCACTTCGCCATCTACCCCGAAGGCGCCTTCTACAAAGCCCACCTCGACCGTCACTCCGGCACCAAGGACCGCCTCGTTACCGTCATCCTCTACCTCAATCCCGACTGGCAACCCGGCGACGGCGGCGAACTCAAACTCTGGACCACTCCCGGCGAAAAAGACGGACCCTTCGAACTCATCGAACCCCGCCTTGGCACCCTCGTCTGCTTCCTCGCCGGCGACTACTGGCACGAAGTCCAACCCGCCCACAAGACCCGGATGAGCATCACCGGCTGGTTCCGCCAGCGCTGAAGCCGTGCAAGAGTCGCGCCAAGGCTCGCTCGACCTGTTAGAAGCCTGCTCGACCTGTTAGAAAATCCTCTTTCCAAAACCCATCGCAACCTAGAAGAGAACGACCCGGACGAACGTGGTGTCGGTCGTGGGCGCGATCCACTCCAGAACGCTTCCATCGCCGACCTGCGGGTCACCCTCATCGGTCCATTCGATGAGATCCGTCGAGCTTTGCCATTGGTAGAGGAGACCGTCCTCGGATGGGATGGAACAGACGACGGTTCCAGCCTTCTGCCGGATCTCAAGGACCGGAGCCTGGGCCGGAGCGGTGAGCATGGCGCGCCATACCGGGGCGATGGCCGGGGTCCCGTCGGGGAGAAGCAGAAGCCGGACATCCACCGCCATCGCCCCGTGGTAGGCGCTGAGTCCTGCCACGGCCGGTTCCACGTCGCTCATGAAACGATGACTCTTTTCAAGATCGGCAGCCCCGTCGGCGAGCAGCTCCGTCCCGGGAAGGCCGATGGCATCCCACATCGGTCGCTGGACGCCGGGCGGCACCAGCGGATCACGCAGGTGGCCGAGTCCATAAAGGCGGGAAGCCGGCGTGGCGGAGGGCGACGAGGCCCACGCGGAGGGCTGCCCGGTGCCGTCGACAATGTCGGCGGCGGCAAAGATCAAACAGCGCGACACCGCATGCTGCTTCGAGATGTAGCCAGCGTGTCCGCCCCCTTGGGAATGGCCGGCCACGACGATGCGCTCCCAGCGAAGGGTCCCGTCCCCGTGAAGAAACTGCCCCCAGTCTTCTAACGGAGCGATGAGGTGAAGATACGTGAGTGCCTTGATCGTGCGCTGCTCGATGCTGTCGTCCGGGCTCACCGTCACCAGCGGACTGTCATCGGTTCCCCGGAGGATCTCGTTGCGAACTTGTCCCGCACAGGCTGGGTCGGATCCACAAAGCGCATTGACCGCCTCAGCATTCGGATAGGTGAGGCCGAGGGCGTGCCAACCGAGAAGAGCGGCCTCTTTGCAGATCTGCTGATAGACGGACGGAGTGCCGCCGGTGCCCGGGAGGAAAAGGAAAAGCCGTCCGCGGGAAATGGCAGCCGGACTGTAGAAGGCGTGGTGGGGAGAATCAAAAGTGCTGATCGCCGAGTTGGTCGCAGACGGTGCAAAGGTTCGCGGCTCAAGGATTCCTTCCACGGCGAGCAGCCAGCCGCGCAGATCGGTGGTTTCAATGCCGTCGAGCGAGAGCCCCGAGAGGAAACTCGTACTCAGCCGTCCGGCGGCGGACTGCCCGAGCACCTCGGGCGCGGTTAGACGGGCGGTGGCGGAACGGTCGTCCTTCAACCAGCGGTCGAGCCAGGCCAGCGTGTAGTAGTGGAACAGGTCATGTTCCGCCTCGGTGCCAAAGGTCCCCCACTTCAGATGGGCTGCCGCCGTCGATCCAATCGCAAGGGCGATCTCCGCAGTCGGCTGGCCAGCCGCCCGCCAGTGCTCGAAGGCGGTGAGTTTGTTGGCCGCGCCCGCAAGCCCCCCCTCACTGGCCTGGCCCATCGCCGGAACGCGTGGCGTGCGGACGGGCACACCGCTGCCGACTCCCGATGGCGACCCGGCGTCGCCATTCTCGCTGATCGCCAGATTGTCCCAGGCCACGATGCAATCGAGCCGGAGATCCTCCTCCTGCGTCCGGGAAAGCGAACGCCCACCGAGCGACCAGCCACAAGCCGCGGCGCGGGTCAGGTCACACTCGGCGAGTACCGGATTCGCCGCGGACTCCAGGAAGTCGAGCCCACTGCGCGCGGCCGCGTTGTAGCTCGCCGCGCTTCCGCCTTGGGCCGGCTGGGTGATGATGACCACGTAGCCGTCCCCCGCCAATCGCGTGGCCGCCCACTCGACGCTGTTGATGCCGGCCCCGCCTCCCGGAAGCATCGTCACCACCGGGTAAGGCCCCGCAACGGCCGGGTCGGGAGCAAAGAGCTTGCCGATCAGAACATTCCCACCGCCAAACTCCGGCAGACTCAGATCGCCGAAAGTCCGGATCGCACCCGCCGCCGGCAGGAGTGCAAAGACCAGTAGAAAAAGAAAAACCGCTCTCATGAAACAGGCAACTCTGGGGAAAACCCCCGGAAACGTCTCCGAGTTGCGGCCGGATCAAGGCGAAGACTCAACCCTCCACACCCGCCCCGCCGCTCCATCGGCGAAGCCGACCTACTCGCCCTCTCCGGAGAATCCCTCCTCCTCCCCCGCGACGAAGCCCTTCATCCGGATCCCCTTACTCTGGATTGGAGATGCGGAAAGCGGAGCGCCTCAATTAGGGGGTGACGACACTCCTGTCGTCATTTCTTGCAATAGTGGGACAGGAGTGTCCCACCTCCCTATCAGCATGAGGAGCGTGACTCAGCATGCTCAAACTGCGGGATGATCCCTCGACTCTAGACCACTTCGATGCCGACTACTTCGACGAACTGAAGCCGACGGGAAGAGCCCGAACGGGCGAGTTGGGAGGGGGTATCAAGGGATCGCCTGCTTGACGCAATAGTCGCTTCCTGTCAGTGCTCAACATGGCATTTGTGCCCATCATGAGACCGGCATCCCACCCCGATGAAAACGCCCCCCTTCCGCCCCTTCCTCCTTCCTATCACCTTTCTGGTCCTCCATGCAGCGCCTTGCTTCGGAACAGATCTGTATGTCGATATCAACAACCCAGGAAGCAGCGGCAGCGGTGACGACTGGCTGAGTCCGATCACCAAACTGCAGGACGCCCTGGACGAAGCCGCGATAGGCGACACCATCCACATTGCCGAGGGTTTCTACTACCCGGACGAAGGCCGGGCCCGGACCAACAATGACCCGGCCGAATCGTTCATCCTCAAAAGCGGCATCACCTTGCTGGGCGGATACGAGTCGAGCGGTGCGGTACGGGCCCGGGATCCCCTGGCCCATCCGACCATTCTCTCCGGCGACTACACCCAGACCCTCGACACCAACAGCGACGGCTTCGTCGACAACGTCTCGGGCGCGGCCTTGAGTTTGCGGGTCGTGACCATCAACAACCTCGCGGCGGGAGTTGTCCTCGACGGCGTCGGCATCACCGGCGGCAAGATCCTCGGAATCGACTGCACCGGCACCGACCTCGAGTTGCGAAACTGTACCCTTCGCGGCAACAACGGACGGGCCGCGGCGGTGAGCGACACCTCCCTCAACCCATCGCTCACCCTGACCGCCACCGACTGCCTGTTCCTCGACAACGGCAGCGGCCAGGCCTCCGCGGGCGGCGGTGGTCTTCTGGTGGTCGGAATGGATGCGACCATCGATCGCTGCGATTTCCTCAATAACCGCACCGGTCTCGTCCAGGGGGGCGGCCTCGCTCTTCAAACGGACCCCAATTCCTCCATCATCACCTCGGCGGTGGTGCGCAATTGCCGGTTCAAGGGCAATCGGGCCACCGATGGCGGAGGAGCCTCGGTCCGGGGTCTCGTCAGCGTCAGGTTCGAGAACTGTGTGATCTCCGGCAATCGCGCCGGAAACCCGGGCGTCGCCAGCAACGGAGGCGGCGTTTACCGAAGTAGCCTGGTCAACAGCGGCAGCATCCCGGTCGCCGGACAACTCACCTTTCTGAACTGCACGATCGCTTGGAACGTCGCGGCCACCGCAGGAGGCGGAGTTTTCATCGCCGGGCCAGCGCCGAAGAGCGTCCTCAACACAATCCTTTTCAAGAACTATGTCATGGCCGAATTCACCTCTCCGGTCTCGGGCATCTATCTCGCCAGTGGCAGCAATGCGCCCATTTACGACCATGTCTTTGACGTCGCCGTGCAATATCCCGGGATTGGAAACATCGAGGGTCTTCTCAGCGGGTTTCCGTCATTCGAGGAAGATGTCACGCTGACCAACGCGCCCGGCGACGCCCTGTTCCAACCCTCCACCACCGGCAAGCTGAGACTTATCGCCGGCACGCTCCTTACGGATTCCGCCTCCAACGATTGGGTGAACGCCTCAAATCCGGAGCTGGGAGGGGGCGCCCGGATCCAGAATGGCACGGTCGATTACGGGGCCTACGAAACCAGCCCGAGCTCAGGCATTGAGATCACCGGAGTCAGCAAGGTCGGTAGTCCGGGCAGCCCGCTGATTCGCATCGAGTTCACCTCCGCAGGCCCGGTGGACGTCTTCTCGTCGACCGTGCCCGGCACCTACGGCAGCAGCCCCATCGCCACCGGACAAAGTGGCTTCTTCGAAAAACCCATCAGCCAATCCCGGGAGTTCTTCGTCCTCGTGCCCACCGGCTCCACGCCCTGAACCAAGCCCGGCGAGGCAGGGACGGACTGCAGCGGCATCCAGCCGTGCAGGACGGGTAGCGGGCAATATGCCTGACATATGATCCCCGGGGAACGTCTCCGAGTTGCGGCCGGATCAAGGCGAAGACTCAACCCTCCATCCCCGCCCCGCTACGCAACCCCTCTTCGACCTTCGACCTTCGACCTTCGACCTTCGACCTTCAGACCTTCAGACCTTCAGACCTTCAGACCTTAGACCGGATCCCCATGCTCTGAAATGGAGACGCGGAAAGCGAAGCACCTGAAATAGGGAGTGGCGATTCCCTGGCCTCCCTCGCGGCATCACAGGGCTTCACGGAATTCAAGATACACTCCAGGTGCTCCTTCCGCGTCGCACCACTTTCGGATTTGATCAAAGTGAATCCGTTCTGATTGCCTCCGACACACAAGCACCGCCTGATCGAAGTTTGCGCGAGATTTCCAGTGGATGTAACCGGCGAGCCGATCCTTCACGCAATCAGTCGGAGAGAGCAACTGAAGCGCCCGGCCGTCGACCATGAGTTCATCAGGAGTCACCGGAAACTCTTCCCCGATCTCCACCGGTCCCGGAGGAAACTCGAGGAACAGGTGCTCGCACTCCGGATGCTTAAAGTAGCGCGACTTGCTCGGGACAAACCCCAGCTCTTTCAGCACCCCCTTCAAGGCCTCACCGTCGAAGGAGTCTGCGATCAGATCAAGATCACCCGACTGATAGAGACCCTCGGTGTAGATGCGACCACCGCGCCGCCTACGAGCACCGAACGGATTCCCGCTCCTTCGAGATGCCAGGCGACGTATTGCCATAGCTCGGCTTCGTTGCATTGCTTCCAGTCCGGCGGCTTCATTCTATTTACGACTTGAATATCGGGTCAAATGACCTTAGTTTCGGTTCATGCAATTCTCGGTGCTGGCGGATCTTTTTGGAAGTCGGGCGAGTGAGGCGGTGCTATTGCATCTCCATCACTACGGCGAGACTTACGGTCGTGCCGCTTCGAAGGATTTTGCGGTTTCGCTCGATTCCGTCCAGCGGCAACTCGATCGCTTCGAGCGCACCGGGGTGATGGTCTGCCGTCGACAGGGCAGGACGCTTGTCTACACGTGGAACCCGAAATCGCGCCTCGCCAAACGCATGCAGGATCTCGTCGCCGTCGCCTACGATGGTCTGAGCCTGAAAGCCAAGGAGTCCGTTTTCAGCGAGCGCCGCCAACCGCGATCCAAGGACAAGCCCGTCATCCGCGATTAAGCTTCAAGGAGAAGGGTCATTCTACCCCGACCGCCGTTCGCCAGTCATTGAACCATGGGCGGATCCAAAGTCTTAAAGTCCAAGGTCAAAAGTATTTCGACTCAGACCTTCCGACCTTCACCCGGATCCCCATGCTCTGGAATGGCGATGCGGAAAACTGAGCGCGTGACCCAGGGGGTGACGACACTCGTTCGCCCGATACGTCGGTGCCTGTCGTCATTGACTAAAACGTGGGACAGGAGGGTCCCACTTCGTGCGCCGCGAAGCGCCAACACCCTTCGGAGTGGGAGACTCCGGCCAGCCTCGGGCGCATCCGGGCTGAGAACTGGAAGTAACTGCGTCGCCGCGAGGCGGGGTGGGAAGCAACGAAAGGAATCT
>NZ_JBATWY010000086.1:0-3263 GCF_049672945.1 Haloferula sp.
TCGAAGTTCTGAGAAAAAGATCCAGTCCGCTCCTTCCCATCATCGCCGAAATCCGCAAAACCAAACCAAAATTCTGTGAACAATTTCAGTAAAAATCACTTGTCAGTCCGCCTCAGTGGTTTGTTCGGCTTTAGTTTTCGGAGCCATCTGGGTAGACGATCTTGTAGGTTGAAGCAGGATCAAAAGATCCCATCAGCGTGCGCTCAAATCCAACGATTGATACTGTCTTGTAGTCGATCCGCTTGATTCGGGGCGCAGCTTCTTCGATCTTCGATTCGTCAGCGTCATTGATCCGCTTCCCAACACCTGGGTCCAGCCGTTGCATTGGGTAGATCCATTGGGGATCGGCGACTTCGAGAAACCAGCCCTCAACGCAACGCTCGCACTTCAGCAGCCTCAGCCAGTGGCGTTTGAGGTCCCTAGGCTCCTCAAGCTCGGAACCACAATCTGGACAGTGCGTGTTCAAGTCCTTTGCCGAACGTCTAGGTCTGGCACCGTCTACAGACAGCGCCACCTCGATACTGGGTTAAAGGTTGTAGTTACGTCAATCATTCAAACTCGGGGCGTGTAGGCGGTTGTCCAGCACCGTCTTGTTCTGCTCTTTGGTTCATCGCATTTGCGGGACATCAATGTAGTTCTGCGCCTCCACACCTGTGATCTCCTCCGGCGTCATCGAATCACCACTGAATCGATAGAATGACCTCAGTGGCGGACGTGTATTGCCGTAGTAGATGGTGACAACGAATGATCCATCCTTCCCCCTCCGTGGCCGTGCGCGAAACGATGAGATTCGCTTCTCATCATGCTGTCTGTCGAATTCAGCCTCAGCTATCGATCTCCGACGTCCCTCTCGTGTGCGAGAAAATCGAATGTCATCAATCCAGCATACGACCTGGCCTAGAAGGAATGGCGCAGTCAACCCGGCTACTCCGCCGCCGACAGCTGCTGCAACTCCGAACTGACTTAGGTAGGTCGCTCCGAAAATGGCGCAGATAATTGCGGCAATGAAGAACAGCAGCTCAAATAGGTTCATGACTCTTCATTTCTTTGCAGAACGATATAGGTGAGGCGATCCCGGTAACTCACCGGAACGGCTCCAAGCATCCAATCAGCTTCCGAAGCAGGCGGCAAGATTGTAACAAAACCGCTGATAGGGGTCGACCTCAACCGCCTTGTTCGCTTTCTTTGTCATCTGTCTGGAAGCGACTGGAAAAGGGCACCCTCACATCGATTGTCTCGCGTTCAGTGTTTGACGACGACCACTTGACATTGAGGTCGTCTCCCCTCCATTCGAGTGTGATGTTGATGTTTTCCATCGTCTCGTTGTAGCGAGGACTCGGATCAGGTTGGCCGTCACCAATAAACTCCACTCCAGAAACGCTGGCGACTTCGCCCTGAGCATCAAGTTCCTTCTTCAGAGTTGCGATTGCCGTGTGGTCATCCAGATTGCCCTGACGCCAATGCGCGAATTCAGAAGGAGTCATCTGTTCCCATAGTCGGGTTTCATCGTTCCAAATCTCAGCGCTTTCAATGGCTTGGACAGTCACCGTAGCCTCAGCGGTCATATCGAATTCCTTTACAATCGGCACTGTCTTCATCGTCAGCAATTTCCTAACTTTGCAAACTCGATCCGTTTTGGGGTTGCGCCACTCGGATTCAAAACGCCCTACACTTGCGTAGGCCTTGTCAGGCACGGATTTTGAAGGCGGTGGTCGATCCCGCACTCTCCGCAGTAGATCGGACGCCTCTTCCTCAGGAACCTCTTCGACACCACAGTTCTTGATAAGTATCACCATCGCAATGACAAGCAAAACTGAGGCAGCAATTGTCACCCGTTTCGACTTTGCGTTAGTTTGAGTCATTCTTTTGAAGCGAACGTCTAGGCCATGCGCGGCGGAGTGGGAAGCCCGAATTCAAACAGGAGCGTTGCCCGCCGTCGTATGCGCCGGCTTGTTCTGCTTCTTTGGATTATTGGAGATGGTTGCCAGCGTCATAAGGTGCTCATCGTAAAACACGCCCTCGCTGGAAAATGTCTCAACGTCGGTCCCATAGATGTTAAACCCGAGTGACTTATAGAGCTGAACTGCCGCTTCCTGCTGGGTTCCGACTGTCAAATTGACTCTCCTTATTCCTCGAATCTCCGCCGCGCGATTCAATGCCTCTCGAACGAGTGCCCTTCCATGACCAAGCCCCCGAAATGAAGGAAGCACATACAAGCCCGCTATGTAAGCACGATGCTTCTCATTGTTGTCTGAATAACGGGAAAATCGAATGATCCCGGTCAGTTGTTCGCCCTGAAAACTTCCGAAAAAACACTGGTCGTCACTCTGGACGAGTCTAGCAGCAGTCTCGGTAAGGTTGGGTTCGTCTTCGGGAAGTGATCCAAAAGCAGGTGGGTGTTCGTGAAGTGCATGTAAGCGCAATTCGCGATATGTCTCAGCATCGGCAGGGTCAAGTGTCCGCACGTTAGCAGGCTCTCTCATTTGGTTCGTCTTCAATTCGTGGGAATTTTATTGCAGAACGTCTGAGAAATGGCGATCCCGACCCTTATGGCGGCGTGCCGAATCCCGTTGCCGGATTTAAGCACCAAAACCAAAATTCAACAAGGCCGCTTAGAGGGGTCGCCATCTTCGGCTTGTTCGCCTTTCGCCCATTCTTCGACATCCATCCACCTGAGGTCTTTCACGCGAGAGTCAGAAGCTAGTATAGAATCCAGTGATGAAAGCACTTGTTTAAGGTTGCGAGTGCAGCCTTCGGTCATTGGGCGCCTGAAAAAGATCAGCCGATTTGCTGGCGATTCAAGGCACCAAACAGCAGCCATGAAATCGCCTTCGGCAGGAAGCGGGTCGAGGACAAAGCAGATTGCGGTGGAAACATCGGGAGAGCCAACAAGCCGTCCAGCACATCCAGAGAAGACTCCGGTGCATACCGGTTGGTTCAACGCCTCACCTACCTTGGATGCAAGATCGCAGATCAACTCATCTGACCTCTCCAGAAAGTCCGAAGTGTCGGGAACCACAGAGAAATCCACGGCTCGAATCCGATACTCCGCGCAAGTCTTCATAGTATTTGTGGCGAACGTCTGAGAAATGGCGATCCCGGCCCTCATGGCGGAGCTCCCGATTCTCGTTGCCGGATTCAATCACCAGAACGAAAACGCAACAAGGCCGCTGTGAGGGGTCGCCATCTTCGGCTTTATAGCACAACCGGACTTATTCATCAAGCCGGGCAAGGGGCCCGGAACGAGGCCCACCGCCTCCGCC
>NZ_JBATWY010000087.1:0-30701 GCF_049672945.1 Haloferula sp.
CTGTGGGTGACCTGTTGGAGGCGGGGAATGAAGATTCTGCCGATGATGCCGAAGATGACGCCGCGGATGAAGCGTTTGCTGATGCTGATGGGGCCGGGAGTGGCGGCGGCCGGTGTTCAGCAGATCAATCTGGTCATCGGTACGGCGATCGCCTCGTCGGAGAAATCAGCCATCGGGAGTTTGAACTACGCGGACCGCCTCTTTCAGATGCCGAATGGAATGATCGGTGCGGCTTTCGGGGTGGTGCTGCTGCCGGAAATCACCCGCTTGCTGCGAAGTGGCGATGAGCCGGGGGCGAACGAAGCGATCGGGAAAGGGGTGTATTTTGCGATGCTGTTGACCATCCCGGCGGCGCTCGCCTTGGCGACGGTTCCGGCCGCTTTCGTTGGGCCGATCTATGATCGCGGTCAGTTCGCGGAGAACCAGGCGCTTGTGCCGGTCTCGATGGCGCTGGCAGCCTTCGCCCTCGGCTTGCCGGCCTATGTTCTGGTGAAGGTTCTTCAGGCGGGCTACTTCGCCCGCGAGAATACCAAGTCGCCGATGAAGATCGCGGCGGTGACGGTGACGGTGAATGCCGTGGCGAGCTTGCTTCTCTTTCCCATGCTCGGCTTCATCGGGATTGCGCTCGCGACGAGTCTCGCTGGCTGGGTCAATGTGGCGCTGCTGCTATTCGGTTTGCGGGGCTCGGTTGGGTTGACGCCTCGTCGCAAGTCCCAGCTCGGCCGGATTCTTGTGGCAGCGCTCGCGATGGCGGCTTTCCTCTACTTCACCTTTCCGGCGCTGGCGGTTTGGTTTGCGGGATCCGAGTGGCAGCGCATCGCCGCGATGCTGCTGCTGGTGACGGGCGGGGCGGTGGTCTACGGGGCGCTGGCGGTGTTGCTGAAAGCGACCTCGCTTGCTGAATTGAAGGCGGGCTTCCGGAGGTAGGAATACGGCAGGGGTCCAGTCGTGCCGGGTTCTCGCCGCTTGCGCGTGAGAGAATCGCACCTAATCTCGGAGCGTGAAGAGGAACCAACGGATGATCGTTCAGGCGGTGCTGTTGCTGGCAGTCGTCTGGGGCGCGGTGACGGGCATCCGCGCGCTGGTCGGGACCCAACGGGTTACAGCGGAGAAACTGGCTTCCCAAATTGAAGCGGGGGACTTTTCCGATTGGTCCGAGCTGGAGGTTCTGCCGGCGAATGCCGAGGCGAAAGGTCGCTACAGGCAGATCACGGAAATTGCCGAGATGGTGAACCAGCTCGATTTCGCGGAACGTGAGAAGGCTCGCGAGGAACGGATCGGTGAGAGCTTCTTCCGCCGACTCTCGATACCGGAAAAGGAGCGCTTCATCGATCTGACGATCGAGGAATCGATGGAGACCTTCATGAAGGCGCTGGATGCACTCGACCCGGAACAGCGCCGCAAGTTCGTCGAGGATGGCCTGAGGGAGATCGAGGATGGTCGAACGGAAGAGGAGATGAAGCGCACGCGTGAGATGAGCGAGGATTTGCTGCGGCGAATTTCCGATGAAGGTATGAAGTCGTATTTTGCGAACGCGAGTGCCGACACGAAACTTGATTTGGCGCCATTGATGGAGGCGATGGACGATGTGATGAAGGGCATGCGCGGGAGGGAATTCGGACCACCGCAGTGATGGTGATGACGATGGCAGACTTGAGGAGCAGGAAGCGTGGTGGCGGGTTCACGCTGACCGAAATGCTGGTGGTGCTGGCGATTGTCGTGACGCTGGCGGGCATTGCGTTTCCGCTGATTCGTTCGGGTGTGCGGGCATCTCACAAAGCGGGATGTCTTTCCAATCTCCAGCAGATCGGCATGGGGCTGGAGTCCTACCTTCAGGATCACAATCAACGGATGCCGGAATTGGAGGCCGGGCGGAAATCCCGATCCGAGGATTTGCCGGTGATCGAAGTGCTGCTTGAGCCTTACCTCCGTTCTGAAGAGGTGTTCCATTGCCCGGCAGACAAGGAGGTTTTTGCGGCAAGCGGATCGAGCTACCTTTGGAACACCACCCAGAACGGACTGCCACGAACGAAACTTTCCTTCTTCGGCGAGGAAGGCGATCTTTCAAGGATTCCGCTGGTGATCGACAAGGAGTCGTGGCACGGCGGGGGCGAGACGGGGTCGAATTTCCTCTACGCGGACTATTCGGCGACCAATCGCATTCAATTTTCGGTGTCTCCTTAATCGATGGCCATGCTCGATGTTAGAAACCTCTCCAAGCAGTTCGGGAAAAAGCCCGCGCTGGAGGAAGTCTCGTTCCAGGTCGGAGAGGGTCAGATCTACGGTCTGCTCGGCCACAATGGAGCCGGGAAGAGCACCACGCTGGGCATCATCCTCGGAATGGTGGAGCCGGATCAGGGCGAGGCGATCATCAATGGGGTTTCGGTGCAGAAGAAGCGGGCGAGCGCCTTGCGCCAGGTGGGTTCGATTTTTGAAAGCCCCTGCTTCTATGAATACCTGAGCGGGTGGGAGAATTTGAGGATTCTGAGCAATTACTCGGGGCCATTCGATAAGAAGGCGACCGAGGAAATCGTCGGCCGGGTGGGGCTGACGGAGCGGATTGGATCGAAGGTGCGGACCTATTCGCACGGGATGCGCCAGCGGCTGGCGCTCGCCCAGGCTTTGCTGCCAATGCCGATGGTGCTGCTGCTCGATGAGCCGACCGACGGGCTCGATCCGGAAGGGATCAAATGGTTCCGCGATTTCATTCTCGGGCTGCGGCGGGAAAGAGGGATGACGGTGGTGTTCAATTCCCACCTGCTGGCGGAGGTCGAACAGATGTGCGACCGGGTGGCGATTCTGAAGGGGGGGAAGCGGGTCTTCGAAGGCAAGGTGGCATCGGTCGGGGGCGATGAGCGCTTGTTCGATGTCGACCTCGATCCCTGGGAGGAGGGCATGCGTTTTCTCGAGCTCCAGGGTTGCCGGATGATTCGGAAGGGCCGGATTTCCATTCCGCCCGAAGCCGATCCGGCGATTCTTGTGGCGGCTTTGGTGGGGATTCGAGTGAGGGTTTCGGCCTTCTCTCCGATCCGTCGTTCATTGGAAGACCTTTACCTTGAGATCACCCGATGATGTTCCTGCGCCAACTCCGGGGTGAGCTCAGAAAGCTCTTTGCCCGGCCCCGGACCTACATGGGCTACGGCGCGTTCGTGCTGATGGAGTTGGTGATCCTGCTGGTCTGGAAATTCGGGGGTGGCCGCCGCTACATGCGCGAGTTGATCGAGCGTAATGGCTACGACTTTGATTTCTACTTCAGCTCCCTGTCGCTGACCTTCACCGTGATGATCGTGAGCATGGCGCTGCTCGGGTCGATCTTCTTTGCCCTGGTGGCGGGCGATGTGGTGGCGAAAGAGACCGAGGATGGGAACCTGCGGCTGGTGCTCTCGCGTCCGATCAGCCGCTTCCGTCTGCTGCTGGTGAAATACGCTGCGGTGGCGATTTACACCTTCACCTTCGTCTTCTTCGTCGGCATCTCCGGATATTTGATGGCGGTTGCGGCCGTCGGCTGGGAGGGCGGATTGTTTGTCATGGAGCCCAAGATGAAGGTCTTTGCGGTCTACCCCGAGTGGATCGATGGCATGACCCGTCTGGCGATGGGTGCGACGGGCATCGGAGTCAGCATGATCACCCTGTCCTCGATGGCCTTCATGTTTTCCTGCTTCAAGATCAAGCCGGCGGCGGCGACGATCCTCACGCTGGCGGTTCTGTTCGTCGACATGATCCTGCAGAACTTCCCGTTCTTCCGGCCGTATGAATCCTACTTCATGACCTGGCGGATGAGCTGCTGGGTCTATCTTTTCGAAGAGAGCATCGACTGGTGGAAGATCATCGATGCCTACACCTTTCTCGGCGGGCTCAACGTGACCTTCTTCATGATCGGTCTGCTCTCGTTTCAAACGAGGGATTTCAAGACTTAGAGCGGGCGGAAAAAAGGCGACCGGCGGACTTTCCTTGGTCGCCAAACCCAGAAGCCGCCGGTCGCCCATGTCGGGGGGAATCTGGTCCCCGTGTGTGTCGACAGCCCGAGAATGTTCCAAAACCCCCGTTTCCACTATTCCTTCATCACGTAGACGAGATGACGGGGGCCTTCGGGCGAAAGCTTTTGGCAAACGGGGTTCGCAGGTTCAGCCTGTGCGCGATGCGCGAGGACACGCGACGATGGATGGCTGCCGACAAGCGGCATTGCTGGCACCCCTTCACTCCGCAAGGGGCGTGGACGGATGGCGGGCATGATCCGCTGGTGCTGGTGCGTGGTCAGGGTTGCTGGTTGTGGGACTCCGAAGGGCGGAAGTATTTCGATGGCAATTCATCCATCTGGACGAACATCCATGGGCACAACCATCCGGTGCTGAATGAGGCGCTGCGGAAACAGGCAGAGCAGGTGGCGCATACATCCTATCTGGGGTTTGCGAATCCGAGGGCGAGTGAGTTGGCGGAGAAGCTGGTTTCGTTTTTCCCGGAGCAGACCCTTGAGCGGGTGTTCTATTCGGACAACGGGTCGACGGCGGTCGAGGTGGCGATGAAGATGTCGCTGCAGTACTGGATGCAGTGCGGGAGTATGAAGCGGACGCGCTTCGTCGCCTTCAACAATGGTTATCACGGCGACACCATGGGCGCAGCGTCGCTTGGTGGGGTGTCGCGCTTCTTTGAACGATTCCGGCAGTTCGGAGTGGAAGTGGATTTTGTTTCGTCGATTGAGGATCTGGAGGCCTTGGATCCAGAGCACACCGCAGCAGTCATCATCGAGCCTTTGATCCAAGGGGTGAATGAGATGCGCCCCTGGCCGTGCGGCATGTTGAAGGCCTTGAGAGATTATTGTGACAAAGCGGGTGTCCATCTGATTCTTGATGAAGTGATGACCGGGTTCGGGAGGACGGGAACGATGTTCGCCTGTGAGCAGGAGTCGGTCGTCCCGGATTTCCTGTGTCTGGCGAAGGGATTGACCGGAGGCTACATGCCCATGGCGGCGACGCTGACGACCCGGGAGGTTTATGAGGCTTTTCTCGGTGATGCGGAGAATGCCTTTTACTATGGGCATAGTTACACAGCGAATCCTCTGGGTTGCGCCGTGGCGCTGGCGAATCTGGGTTTATTCGAAAGCGAAAACACCCTTGAGAAATTGAAGTCGAAGATCGAGGCCTTGTCAGCCTTGTTAGATGCTCTTGAAGGCGAGAAGTCGCGGGTTCATGAAGTCCGGCAATGTGGTTTCATCGCAGGGATTGAACTGCGCCAGGCCGACGGATTGTCATTTCCTGAGGACAACAAGGTCGGTGCGGCGGTTTGCGCGGAGGCAAGGCAGCACGGGCTACTGACGAGACCCATCCGTGATACGGTGGTCATCATGCCGCCGCTTTGCACGGAGCCTGACGAATTGGAGGCGGCCTTTGGGGCTCTGGGAAAGGTGCTGTAATCGGCTGAGGCTCACTCAGCACTTGGCACCTGTTCGAAACGACCTTCGCTGAGATAGCAAGTGACCTCCTGGATAACGCGTCGATTCTTCATCAGGTAGGGATGAGTGGCGGGAACAACCAGATGATCTTCGGTGTCGGGTAGACGGGTGTTCGCCACCGAGACCTTGCCATCGTCGGGGCCCGGAATCATGCACGAGTTGATCCAGTTGATGGAGCGTGATCCGGCGATGACGGCATGCTCGTGGCCGAGGGGTCCGAGTTGATTGGGCAGGCTCTCGGGGGCGCAGCTCAATTGCTTGCCGGCGGGGCCGTTGAGAGCGTGAAAAAGCTTCCAATGGCCGATCTTGTCGACGACATGGGAGCCTTGGCTTGGTGGCCCTAACAAAACGATTCGCCCGAGATTGCCCGGCGTCTGCTCGGAGAGATACTGGCGCAGAACGATGCTGCCGAGGGAGTGGGTGACGAAATGAACTTTGGTCGCCTCCTTGAGCTCCGGAAGAGCCAGTTGAGGGGCGAGATGCTCAGCGGCGAGGCGCTCGACGGATTTTTTACGCGTCGGGTAAGAGAGGTTGTGGACGGTGTAGCCGGCCTCCGAGAGGTGGCGTTCCATCTTTTTCATGCTGTGGGGGGTGCGGCAGAGTCCGTGCAGCAGCACCACATGTTCACCCGGGCCGGCTGTGGGGACTGCTGGACTGCTCTGTAGCAGGGCGGGAAAAAGCCAGAAGGCGATGATTTTGAGGATTCTCATCTGAGAGAGGTGGATTCGAGGGCACTCTGACAGAACTGAGAGATCGAGCAAAGTCGAAGAAATGATAAAGTTCATCGATAAGATCAATAATTCCTTGAAACATGGATCGGGTAGGGCATGCAGCGCTCCAACTGATCCGGGCATCCGTCCGGACTCGCAAGCGGCGATTACAACGCAAAGCAATTTCCCCACTAGCCGAACCGAGATCGGTGGCTATAGTCGCCTTATGTCTATGCTCGCTGTAACCATCGACGGGAGATTCATCTTTCTCGTCCTGACCGTCATTGTCCTCGTTATCGTGGCCTTTGTCTTCGCCACCTTTTTCAAAACCTGGCTACGGGCGAAGCTCTCGGATGCGCCGGTATCGTGGTCGAATCTGATTGGGATGCTTCTCAGGAAGGTGCCCTTCGGCCGCATTGTTGACGCCCGGATCACCGCGGTGAAAGCCGGCCTGCCTCTGACGGCGGAGCAGTTGGAAGCTCACTACCTCTCCGGTGGCGACGTCGAGGACGTGGTGCTGGCGCTGATTGCGGCGGATAAGGCAGGACTCAACCTTCAGTTTGACCGCGCCTGTGCGATTGATCTCGCGGTAAAGGGCACGACCAAGACCGTGCTCGAAGCGGTGCGGACGTCGATCAACCCGAAGGTGATCGAATGCCCGAATCCAGCTGCTGGCATTACCAAGATCACGGCGGTCGCCAAGGACGGCATCGCGGTCAATGTCCGCGCCCGAGTCACGGTGCGGACGGCGCTCGACTCGTTCATCGGGGGTGCCACGGAGGAAACCGTTATTGCCCGTGTTGGCGAAGGGATCGTGACTTCGGTGGGCTCGGCGGAGAGCTACAAGGCCGTGCTCGAGAACCCGGACAGCATTTCCAAGCTGGTGCTGAGCAAGGGCGTCGATTCCTCGACAGCCTTCGAGATCCTTTCGATCGATATCGCGGATGTGGATGTGGCCGACAACGTTGGAGCGCGGCTTCAGACCGAGCAGGCGGAGGCAGACAAGCGCGTCGCTCAGGCGAAGGCCGAAATGCGGCGCGCTGCGGCGGTTGCCGTCGAGCAGGAAATGTCCGCCCGGACCCAGGAAATGCGCGCCAAAGTGGTCGAAGCCGAAGCCCAGGTGCCGCTTGCGATCGCCGAAGCCTTCCGAGCTGGCAACCTCGGGGTGATGGATTATACCCGCTACAAGAACATCGTGGCAGATACCGACATGCGTTCGTCGATCGCCACGGATGAAGATTCGGGCCAAGACAGCGATGAGATGAGATGATCCTGGCGTTTGACATATCCGAGCTTCCAGGGGAGGCGCTTACCGTCCTCTTCCTGCTGCTGATTTCTCTCATCAGCTGGATCAAGGATCGGTTTTTAACCAAGCCGGAGGAGCCTCAAACCTTTGAGAATGAGGAAATGCGTGAAGTCATCTGGCGACGCCAGATGGGTGAGACCGGTGAGGAGACCCTGATGCCATGGGAGCAGCCTGAAGCGCCTTCATCGACGATTCGGTTTGATCAACCCGAGCCTAGGGCGGTGGTGCCGACTCCGCCACCGCTGCCACCGAAGCCGGTAAAGCTTTCGCGCCGTGAAGAGGAACTGGCAAATTCCTTCGAGCGCTCGACACAGAAGCGTGGTCGCCGGACCAGCCATCGCAGGCAGATTGACCGCATGCTCCGCTCGCCGTCTGCTGCCAAGGATGCGATTCTTCTCATGGAGATTCTCGGGAAGCCTGTCGCGTTGAAGGATCACCAAGCCCAAGAGATCTGAGTTGCCGATTGTTTTCCAAACCATGAGAGCCTTACTACTACTACTGCTGACCGCGCTTTTCTGCATTGCCGAAGAGGTACCCGAACAGACGGTAATGGGTAAGTCAGAGGAAATGAGTCTGACCGGCAAGGTGGTGGTTTTGCCGGTCGGCCAGGATGATCTGGTCAACAAACAGGCTTTCCGCTTCTGGCACCGGATGCTCGAACGTGCCATGGATGAGAAGGCTCGTGCCGTCGTGCTCGAACTCGATACCCCGGGCGGTCTGGCCTTTGACACGCGCGACATCATTACCGATGACTTCGGGAAACTGGATATCCCGCTGATTGCCTGGGTGAAACGCGAGGCCTTGAGCGCCGGTGCCCTGATCGCCTTTTCTTCGGACCGCATTTACATGGCGCCTGATTCAACGATTGGTTCCGCTGGTCTGATCAATGGCACCGGTCAGGAGATAGAAAAGGTCATGCGGGCGAAACTGGAGAGCGCCTTTGAGGCTTCGATGCGCGCGGTCGTCGAGAAAAAGGGGCATCGCATGGATGTCTTGCGGGCGATGATGTTTGTCGACGAAGAGAACGAGCAGCAATTTGGCTCGGTGACCGTGAGGAAAGGAGGATTGCTCAATCTAACAGCCAGCGAGGCGATCGAAGAAGTGGATGGCAAGCCGCTGCTCGCGGCGGGCATCGCCGGGACTTTGGAAGAGGTGCTGGAGATCGAGGGCCTCGAAGGTGTCGAGGTGATTCGTCCCGAGCCCACCGGCTTTGAGAAGTTCGCCTGGTGGGTGGCTTCCATTTCGCCGCTGTTGATCGCCTTGGGGATTGGAACGGCTTACTTCGAGCTGAAGGCGCCGGGTTTTGGTCTTTTCGGTTTTATCTCGCTGGGTGTTTTCGGGCTCTTCTTTTTCGGCAACAACATCGCTGGAAACCTGGCAGGCTATGAGTTGATGGCGATTTTCGTCGTTGGAATCGTGCTGATTATTCTCGAAATCTTCGTCATCCCCGGTGGGATCGTTGGAATCATTGGAGCGCTGATGTCAGTGGGCTCGCTGTGGTTCGCCATGGCGGACAGGGTCGATTTCAGCCGCATCGACGAAGGTGGCAGCATCGTTTCCAATCTGGGCGATGTGTTGATTGGTCCGGCCTTGGGCCTCGCACTCGGAATCCTGGGCGCGATCGGTCTGATGCTCCTCTTCATGCGTTACCTTCCCGACCTTCCGCTGTTTCGTGGCCTGGTGGCGAAAGAAGCGCTGGCATCAGGGCAGGGCGGTGAATCTACTAAGAGTCTCGTAGGTCTCATCGCGGTGGCGCTCACCGACCTTCGACCGACAGGTACGATCCTCATTGAAGGGATGAAGAAGGATGCGATCTCGAAGCACGGGCTGATCGAGAAGGATAGCGAGGTGCGGGTTTTGAAAGAGGGCATGACCTTCGAAGTCGAGCGCGTGGATGAAGGGCTGGCTTAGTCGGATGGACGAATGATCGTGGTTGCGGTCCATGGTCCATCTTCAGGATGGACAAGCGCCTGCCAGTACCAGGCCGAGGCATCGGTGTGGGCATCGCCGTTTTTCGAAACATAGCGCTCATGGACGAGCCACTTCTTGCCATCGCGTCGCGCCAATGAGGCTCCCCACAAGCGTCCATCGGCATCGCGGAAGACGGGCTCGCTGTGGGTTTCGAATCCTGCGGCGCGCAGACAGTGGTCGCTGGGGTGCATCATTCGGGTCGCTCGGTCGGTGCGCCTCATGATCAGCTCGGCTTCTCCCCAGGCGAACTTGGCGATCTGACCCGGGAAGGATCGGGCAAAACGTTGCTCCACCGGGCTGAGTGCTTGGGGGACGAGTGCCACGCCTTCGAGCATGGTCGGCCAAGCGAACGCTCCCGAGGGATGGTTCGACGGCTCTCTGCCGGGGCTTGTCACCAGCATTCCTGCGGTGACGATCATCACTCCACTGCCGACAACGGCAAGGCGCCGAAGGCCCCTCAAGCTGCGAACGCCATCCCAGCGCTTGCTGATCCGGCCGAACCGATTTGTGAATGCAAAGACCGCGCCGAGGACACAAGTGTGAACGAGCAGGCCGGCCGCCGGGTGGGCCCATTCGGGCCATTCAACGCGTCCGGATTCGGGAAGGAAAACCAAGGCTGCGCGTAATCCGTTTCCCATCACGACGCAGGCAAGCGCGATCGCTAACAAGGCGAGGGTACGCAAGCAACTCAGGCGCATGCGGGCCGCCAACACGGCGGCGACAAAGCACGAAGTCCAAAGCATCCGGATCCCAGCGCAGGGTGGATCGATGCCGACCAGGCGGTCGCCATCGATCAGCATGACCCCCGCTTTCTCAACGGGAATACCCGCGAGATTCAGCAGGATCTTCGTCATCTCCGCTGCCACCAAACGCAGCGGGTAGCCGGCGTAGAAGTCGAGCGAGGCGACCAACGGCAACGACAGGACCAGCAGTGCGATGATCCCGGCCTTGCCACGTGGCATCTTTACCGAGAAGGCGATCACGGCCACCGCCAGAAGACCGGTGAGCAATGGAAAGCGCGTGATTTCGCTCATTTGAAGCGCTGACAGTGTGGCGGCGCCGACGACCATCCGGCCGGGAAGGATTCTGATTTGATCGGAGTTTCTCTGGCGCGACGCCATGACGAGCATCACCAGCGCGACGCCCAAGGCGATCACCCCGAGAGGCTCGTCGGAGCGGTCGGAGACGCGTCGACCATACCACGCCAGCAAGGGCAGGATCGAGATGACGAAGGCGATCACCGCCGGGACCGGCAGCCATCGGGACAGGGAGGGGCCGATCCCGAGTGGCTCGCGGCATGGAGTTGAAACGCTCATCGCTTGCTACGATAAAAGCCGTAGTTATTGGTCTGTTTGACGATGGCGGTGGAACATGAGCCCCATGGCGGTGATGAGAAGCAGTCCCATCACGCTTGGTTCGGGGGCGGCTCCGGTCGAGCCGGGGCTCCCACCGCTGTGGCTGACCGTGACCTGACCGTGCCCGACGGCATGGTTGCTGACGCCTTTTGGGAGTGGGAGAGGTTGGGAAACGGTTTTCAGTTTGGCGAGCACCTCGCGTGGGGTTTGATCGACGCCGACGAAGGAGGTGTATTCCGTGAGCAGTCCGTAGGTGAGCCCGAGATTGGTGATTTCCTGGCGGGTCTCATCGTTGGCATTGGAGCCACGCATGTGGGACTGGAGCTTCGCATCGTCTGCCAGGGTTCGGACTTTTTCCCGCGCCCAGAGTGGCCGGAGGGCGGGATTGTCTTTCCCTTTTTCGGCTTCCGAAGAGACATCGAAGCTCGATTCGTAGGGTCCGGCTCCTCCTTGTCCGGTGACAATGATCCGCCCACTGGCAGCTCCCTTCCACTTTCCGATCAGCTCGATCGGACGGTCGGCGAAGACATCGGGGAAGCTTTCCGGTTGGATGTCGACTGCTTCGAAGCCTTCGTAGCGGACCTGAATGTCGGTCAGCACCGGTGAGCTGATGTAGTCACGGAAACGGCTGGCGGTCTGGCTGGCCTCGCCGGGATGGAGCACGAAGAATGGCTCGCCCATGCCGGCGCGTGCCATGCCTTCGATCAGCCAGCGGTTGACCGAGCTCCCGATGCCAAAGGCGAAGAGATTGGCACTGCCGAGTTCGGAGCGGACGAGGTCGAAGGCTTCGCGCTCGATGTTTACGAAGCCATCGGTCACGACCACGATGCTGCGTGAAGTGCCTTCGTTCTGAGGCATCGCCATCGCACGTTTGAGCGCAGGCAGGAGCTCGGTGCCACCGCCGCCACGGGCGAGTTGGGTCAGATCCGTGCCGCGTGCGATGTTCTCGGGGGTTGCTGGCAGTGGCGTTTCTGAGAGTAGGCGGCTCTCGCCTGCAAACAGCAGCACGTTGAAGGTGTCGGTGTTCCGGATGCCACCTAACAGATCACGCATCAGCGACTTTGCGGTATTCAAAGGGAAGCCATTCATGCTGCCGCTGACATCGAGGATGAAGACGTAGTCACGAGCCGGGATTTGCTCGGGAAGGACGCGTTCGGGTGGCTCGACGTTGAGGAGGAAGAAGTTTTCATCCTCACCCTCGTGAAGCAGCAAGCCGCTGACGACCTGGGCGTCGGCGAGCCGGTAGCGTAGCACGAAGTCGCGATTGCCGGCTTCGCCGCTGGGGGGAAGGGAGACGGATGCCTGATCCTCGCTGGAAAATTCGATCTCTGCTTGATGGCTGGTGCAAGTGAGGGACTGCAATGGCATGCCGCTCCGTACTTTCACCTCGGCGGCGAAGGTGGCCGGCGTATTGACGCCCTCATTGAGGTAGGGATTGCCGACCCATTTCTCGGTCTTGGCATCCTTGTTCGAGTAGCGCGGGCCGACCACCGTGGGATAGACGAATTCGTAGACCCGATCGGTCGCGGTCAGTTTCTCGCTGAAGTTCAAGGTCACCTTGACCTCGTCGCCGGGAAGGATGTTGGCCACGCTCATTGAGAAAACGTTCGGCCGTTCCTGCTCGAGCAGGGAAGCGGTCTTGTTTTCGTTCTTGGCCTTTTCGTAGGTCGCCTTGGCTTTGGTTTTCTCCTGGATCTCGGCGACGATCACCCGCTCGCCGATCCGCATTTCCACACCGTGGACGGCGGCGCGGGTGCTGGCCGGAAAAATGTAGGTCGCCTCGATCGGTGTGGTGCCGGTGTTGGCATAGGTTTGCTGAACGGTGACTTCTGCAATGACTCCCGAGATCGTTGCTTTGACCTCGGTGGCCTTGAGCGGGAATTTTTCGGTATTTTCGCCGTCGCCAGCGATTTCGAAATGGGGAGCCTGCGATCGGTCATCCTCGCCGTCCGGGTGGGGCTGGGGGATGGCGAAGGCGAGCGTGGTGCTCAGCAAAGTAAAGGCGGCGGTGGCATGGAGGATGGATGTCGTCTGCATGGCGGTGGTTCGTTGGATCAACTGAACCTTTTCCGCCGGGGTGAATGCTGAATGAACCGCTGGTGAAAACGCGATGGGTTTTTTGTGCTTGTTGGGTCGGGCGGCTGGAAAGCCGCCTTGCCCACTCATGGCGCTCGGGAGAGCGCCACTCCTGAATTCAGCTGATCAGCGGGCCGATGACGAGGGCGACGACGGAGACCAGTTTGAGGAGCACGTTGAGGGAAGGGCCGGCGGTGTCTTTGAAAGGATCGCCGACAGTGTCACCGACGACGGCCGCTTTGTGGGCTTCGGATCCCTTGCTGTGTTTCACGCCATCCACTTCGATGCCTTCCTCGATCATCTTTTTGGCGTTGTCCCAAGCTCCACCGGCGTTGGCTTGGAAGATGGCCATCAACACGCCCGAGACCGTCACTCCGGCAAGCAGGCCACCGAGCGCTTCGGCACCATTGCCTGTCATGCCCTTGAAACTGAAGCCGACGACCACTGGAGCAAGCACCGCGAGTAGTCCCGGCAGGACCATCTCCCTGATGGCGGCCTGGGTGGAAATTGCGACGCACTTGCCATACTCGGCCTTGCCGTCGGCGGCATCGAAGATCTGCTGGTCCTCACTGCTCCAGTTCTCCTGTTCGGTGCCCTCATTTTTGCGCATCACATTGAGTGCCGCCTTTAATTCCGGGATGCTGGCGAATTGCCGACGGACTTCCTGAATCATGGCCATCGCCGCGCGACCCACGGCATCCATCGCCATCGCGGAAAAGAGGAAGGGCAGCATGCCGCCGACAAACAGCATGGCCATGACCGAGGCCTTTGAGATATCGATCGCTTGAAGTCCGGTGACCGCCATGAAGGCACTGAAAAGGGCCAGGGCTGTTAGGGCGGCGGACGCGATGGCGAAACCTTTGCCGATGGCGGCAGTGGTGTTGCCGACCGCATCGAGCTTGTCGGTGCGTTGGCGGACTTCCTTCGGCAGGCGGGACATTTCCGCGATGCCGCCGGCGTTGTCGGAGATCGGGCCGTAGGCATCGACAGCGAGTTGGATGCCGGTGTTGGCGAGCATGCCGACCGCGGCGATGGCGATGCCGTAGAGACCGGCAACTTCGTAGGCGGTGATGATTGCAGTGGCGAGAATCAGGATGGGGATGGCGGTCGAGCGCATGCCCACTCCGAGACCGGCGATGATGTTGGTGGCCGAGCCGGTGACCGATTGTTTGACAATCACAAGCACCGGTTTCTTGCCAGTGCCGGTGTAGTATTCCGTGACCAGTCCGATGGCGACGCCGGCGACGAGGCCTGCGATCGCAGCCCAGAACACGCCTTGGGCGGTGAAGGTTTTTCCGGCGATGACCCATTGCTCGGGAAGCAGTCCTTTGATCAGGAACCAACTTGCGACGAGCAGCAAACCGGCTGCTACGAACTCTCCGATGTTCAAGGCTTTCTGCGGATCCCCACCTTCGGGGACGCGAACGAAGAAGGTGCCGACAATGGAAACGACAATACCGACTGCGGCGATGAGCATCGGGAGGATGACGGCTGAGAGCGGTCCGAAGGGAAGCTCGGTGAACTCGGGCAGGGCAAACATCGTGGCACCGATCACCATCGATCCGACCAGCGCGCCGATGTAGGATTCGAACAGGTCCGCACCCATGCCAGCCACGTCGCCCACGTTGTCACCGACATTGTCCGCGATGGTTGCGGGATTGAGCGGGTGGTCTTCGGGGATACCGGCCTCCACTTTCCCGACGAGGTCGGCACCGACGTCTGCCGCCTTCGTATAGATGCCGCCACCGACACGGGCGAAGAGGGCGATCGATGAGGCGCCAAACGAGAAGCCGGTGAGGACCGTGATGACTTTGGAGACTTCGTCGACCGATCCGGTTCCGAACATTCCCGAGTAGATGAGGAAGAGCCCACTGAGGCCGACGAGTCCGAGTCCGACCACGCCCATGCCCATCACCGAGCCGCCGTTGAAGGCGACCTTGAGGGCGTGATTCAAGCTCGTGCGGGCTGCGTGGGTGGTGCGGATGTTGGCCTTGGTCGCCACTCTCATGCCGATGAAGCCGGCGAGTGCCGAGCAGACGGCTCCGGCGACAAAGGAGAGGGCGACGAGGGGGCTGGAAGCATCCGTGCTCGATCCTTGCCAAGCGAGCAGACAGGCAACGACCACCACGAACCAGGCGAGCACCTTGTATTCCGCCTTGAGGAAGGCCATGGCCCCTTCACTGATGAAACCTCCGATGCGCTTCATCAGCTCGGTGCCCGGGTCCTGGCGGGTGACCCAGCGGGATTGAATGAAGGTGTAGAGCAATGCCAGAAGTCCGGCAGCCGGTAGCAGGTAGACGAGGTGGTTCATGGGCTTGGGTAGCTTGAGGGGAAATCTAACCGATTTCGTTGGTGGCATTCTGCACATCCCATCCAGAGGTTCCAGCTCAGTTTCGGCTGGAACGGCGAGTTGATTGTAATAGCTTTTTCGAAGGTAATACCGGAGCCTGAAGCCTTGCTTTCTTCGGGCCGGGTTCAGTTGTGTTGTGGGGAAGAACGCGGTCGGAAATTTTGTCATTGTCAGCCATGAAAGTCGCCATTCTCGGAGCCAGTCCGAAGCCGGACCGATACGCCAACAAGGCGCAGGTCCTGCTCATGAAGCATGGGCACGAGGTCTTTCCCGTGAGTCAGGGCGGGCAGGACGTACTCGGTGTCGATGGTCTAACCAAAGTGCCGGCCGGGATGGATACGGTGACGCTCTACCTGAGTCCGAAGCACCTGCATCCGATCCTCGATGAGCTGGCGGCCGCGGCGCCGAAGCGGGTGATCTTCAATCCGGGAACAGAGTCGAGGGAAGCGAAGCAGCGCCTCGAAGGTGAGGGCATTCTTTGCGAAGAAGCGTGTACGCTGGTTCTGCTCGGCACCGGCCAGTTTTAGGCTCAGAATGGTATTCAAGCCATGAAGTTGCCTAACCTTTTGCTTTTCGTTCCCTTGATGTTCCTGCCAGGTGAGGGCTTGGCTCTTGGTTTCGCCAACGGCGTGAAGATCGGCGAGCTTACCCATGACTCGGTGGTGATTTGGACGCGATTGACGAAGAACGCCCTAGCCGATCATCAGGTTGAGAAATGGGATCCGGAAACCCCCCACTGGCAGGTGCCCGGACAGGCCGGGGAACTGCGCGTTTCCCTGATTCAGCCTGAGGAGCAGATGTCGCTGGCTCAGATGCCGGTGCTGGTCGATGCGGGAAGTGACTTCTGCCATCAGGTTCGTTTTACCGATCTCGATCCGGCGACCCGCTACACCGTTACGATTCTTGGCACAGCGGGTGAAGAGACGGCCGAATACGTGACCTCATTCAGAACGGCTCCTCTTCCATCCTGTGAAGAAGCGATCACCTTCACTGTTTCCACCTGTCAGGATTTTCCGCGTCGTGATGACAAGGCGAACGGGCATAAGATTTACAAGTCGATGCTCGCCGAAGAGCCGGACTTTTTCGTTCAAACCGGCGATACCCTTTACTACGACAAGCCCGATCCCTTTGCCAAGGATCTGGCGACCGCACGCTACAAATGGAATCGGATCTATGCGCTGCCTTTCCTGCGTGAGTTCCACAAGGTCATCCCGAGCTACTGGATGCATGACGACCACGATGTGCTCAAGGATGACTGCTGGCCGGGGCAGAAGTATGGGGATCTCACCTGGGACCAGGGTCTCAAGATCTGGAGTGAGCAGGTGCCGCAATCGGACAAACCTTATCGGACCTTCCGCTGGGGAAAGCACCTGCAAATCTGGCTCCCCGAAGGCCGCGAGTATCGCTCGCCGAACACCATGGAGGACGGGCCGGAGAAGAGCATCCTAGGGAAAAAGCAGTGGAAGTGGCTTGAGGAAACCATGAAGGCATCAGACGCGACCTTTAAGCTCTATGTTTCAGCGACGCCCGTGGTCGGTCCGGATCGCAAGGGGAAGAACGACAATCATGCCAACAAGGGGTTCCGGCACGAGGGGAAGCGACTTCGCGAATTCCTGAGTGCGATACCCGGCTGCTTTGTCATCAATGGCGACCGTCACTGGCAGTATCACTCGATCGACCCTGATACCCAGCTCAACGAGTTTGGTTCCGGGCCAGCATCCAATGTTCATGCCGGCGGCTTCAATCGGGATCTGAAGGAAGAGTGGCAGCCCTTTCTGCGAATCAAGGGTGGCTACCTTTCAGTTGAAGTCGATGCCAAGACGGCGAAGGTGGTGCATCACGATGTTGATGGCATGGCGGTCAATGAGGTCGTGATTTCCGCGCCTTGAGGCTCACTTGCTCGCTTTCTCCCGCTCGACCTCCCAAGTGACGAGAAATTCGCGGGCATGGTTCGGGTCATTGAGCAGCACGCAGCCTCCATTCAGAGTTCCTTGTTGGAGTTCCTTGGTTTGGAGTGAGCTTTTTCGTAGGAACCGGAGATGCCCCGTGGCACCGGGTCTCGACTTTGCCATCATCTCAAGCGCGACCCTTCCCATCGTCATCCTTACATTCAGCTCGACCACCGGGCTCCAGCCGAGGCTTCCATCGGCGTTGCGGTAAACCATTGCGTCGACTCCGAGGGGACCGACATAACCCGGGAGCAATGCTCTAAGTGCGCCGGGAATTTTCTCCTGATACCAGCGCATGACATCGGCTTCGCGGAAGAGGAAGGTGGCGACCTCTTCGTCGAGGATGGATCCCCATTTGGGCGCGACACGTGATCCGAGGAACCGACCGTGGGAGTCGTTTTCCATCACCGTCATCCCCATGAGTTTCACGTGATCCGCATCCATTTCGTAGAGCGCGGAGAAGTCGGCCACTCGATGACGATAGGGCTCGATGACGACGCTGCCATGCGTGGCGAGGATTCGGGACAACCATGGTTGAGCGCTTGTTTCTTCTCCGGGTGGGACTCGAAGATGGTCGCGCCCTGCGCATCCGTAGCAGCCTTTGATGAGAGTCGCTTGGTGTGGCGGAAGCCCGCGCAGGCATGCCATGGCTGATTCCAGATCGCTGCAGACAAGACCGCGGTCTTTCACGTCGAGTTTCTCTAACAATCGCACACCGATTTCTTTCGAGAGCCATGTGTCGGGTACGGATTCGCGCCACGGCCAGCGGGCGGATTCGGGCACGTGGATGCTTAGTGGTTGGAGTGTTTCTGAGGCGTCGGGCGACCAGGCCCACGGGCGCATCCCACCAAGTTTCCGGTCGCCGAGGTCTCCTTGCTCAAGCATTTCGGGGATCTGGAATCCCACGCGCTTGAGATAGGCGAGGTGTTCCTTCGATGGCATCTGGCGCACCAAAGCGACGTCATCGCGCCTGCTCCAGGCGAGCATCACCATTTCGGCATCGTGCTCCATCGCCGCGCTCATCTTTTTCGGATGAAACGCCTGGCCACGTCGGCGGGCGGCGACTTCGAGTTCGGCATTCGGATTGAACCAGTGAACGACGGGTGTCCGGCCGCGCGATTGTTCGTAGACTTCGAGGTGCTCGATGAAGTCATCGTCGAAGCCCGCGAGCCTGCGTCCCTCGGCATTGAAGGGGGCGATGCCTTTTGCTTTGGAGGCGGAGAAGGGAAAGACGAGTGCCTTGTTGAAGGCATTCCAGTCGTTGTCTTCCTTGTCCTTCCACTTGCGGAACCATTTCACGCCATGGCCGACATGCCCGATCTCATCCTGGTAGATTTTTTCCAAGACGCCGGCGGTGGCGGTGTCGCCGACCTGGCGGAAAAGGCCAGCGTAGTGTTTGGAGAAATCGAGGTTGGCTTGTTCGAAGGTCAGATTCAATCGCGTGACGAAATCCATCGGCGTCTCCATCGGCGCGATCAGCCGCCAGAAGTAGTTGTTCAGCGGCAGCTCACCGAAGTGCACGCCGCACTCCTTCATGCGCCGCAGATACATCATGGTGTGCATCTGTTCCTCGCGCATGGCCTCGTAAACTCCTGCTCGGTATTCCTTCGGAGCATCGGGAAACTTGAGCAGCACGAGAGCCATCAGTTCTGCCGCGAGCAATTCGTGATTGGCGAGGAAATGCAGCATCCGCCCACGCTCGCGGTCGTCGTCGAGCTTGTTGATGCCGGGAAAAGTGGCGCGAACGCCCTTTTCCACGATGCGCAACTCGTCCGGCCGTCCAGGTCCGTCGGGTGTCAGGATGGGCGGGCCGGGAAGATCATCGGACGCGTCCGGCGGCGACAACTGGAGCTTTTCCTCCAGCGTCCCCGCAAAGAGCACCCGCTCCGCTGCTTCCCGCATCTGCATGGGCTCAAGCAAGCGCAGATCTATGCGGCTGCCAATGGTGGGAAACAGAATATGCGAAGGGCGGAGATAATGTCCCCTTTTTGCGGGACATATGATGGAGACCGGATGTCAAATTTGGGTGTAAGTCCGGTGTCGGCCCACCTGTAGAGTCACTCTGTGAAAATTCAGTCTCTTACCTTGCTCCTTTCCCTCGCTTCAGTGCTTTTAACTGCCGGAGCCGAGCGGGCGATTTTCAATGGTCGGGATCTCGACGGTTGGTCGGGTGATCCGCGACTTTGGAGTGTCGAAGATGGGATGATTGTCGGCCGCACGGATGAGGATGGACGGGCGATCAAGGCGAACAGTTTTTTAATCTACAAGAAAGAGACACCCGGCGATTTTCAACTGAGCTACAAGGCCCGGGTTTCGGCCAGCAATTCGGGTGTCCAGTATCGCAGCAAGGTGATCGATGAGGAGGCTTGGCGACTTGGCGGCTACCAGATGGATCTCCATCCGAAGGCTCCTTTTCTCGGGATGCTTTACGAGGAGAAGGGACGCGGAATCGTTTGCAAGCGAGGTGAAAAAGCGGTGCTGCCGGCGGGTGGAAAGCCGAAGCAGACCGGCAAGCTCGAGATCGAAGCAACCGAGCTTTCGGAGTGGAATGACTACAAGATCATCGCTCGTGGGAATGTGCTGCAACATTTCGTCAACGGCAAGCTGGCCATCGAGCTGGTGGATGAGGATCCGGAGAAGCGGAGCATGGAAGGTTTCATCGGTTTGCAGCTCCACGTGGGGCCCCCGATGACGGCGGAATTCAAGGATCTCGTGCTAGCGGATCTGGCACCGGGTGACGGAGATGAGAGAGCGGCTGCGAAGCAAGCTGTGGATTCGCAGGAGCAGGAGATCGAATGGATCTGGGGAAGCAGTCAGCCGAAAGCCAATGAAAAGGTGTTTTTCCGAAAGGAATTCGTGCTTCCGCCGGGTTTCGCTGGAGCCACCCTCGAAGTGGTGGGTGATGACGCACAGCGTGCCTGGGTCAATGGCCACGACCTGGGGATGCAGATGGATTGGAGCCGGCTTGTCCGACATGAAGTGGCGGACTATCTGAAACCGGGACGCAACATCATCGCGGTCGAAGGTCGGAACGGCACCGGGGTGGCCGGGATGGCGATGCGCATGAAGATCAAGTTGAGTGACGGTTCGAGCGCGGAGTTGGTCAGTGACGGTTCGTGGAAGGTTTCCTCGGAATCTGCCGAGGGCTGGCTGGAGTTGGGCTTCGACCAGTCCGGATGGCGCCCGGCCACCGTGGTCGCGAAGATGGGAGCGGCTCCGTGGGGAAAGATCATTGGCGATCAGGCGATGGCGGAGAAGCCCGCTCCGAAAGGCCCGGCCAAGGACATGAGCGATTCTTTCGCGGTGCTTCCCGGCTTCAAGCTTGAGTTGATCCGTAAGATTCCCGCGTCCGAGGGTTCGTGGGTCGCCCTGACGATCGGTCCCGATGGCAGCCTGATCTGCGGCGATCAGTATGGGAAGATTTACCGACTCATCGTCGAAACCGGCAAGGTCGAACCGCTGCCGATTCCCCTCGACGGGATTCACGGCCTCCTCTGGTTCAAGGACTCACTCTATGTCACGGTGACGGAGAGCAAGAAGGTGGACAAAGGAGTTTATCGGGTTCAAGCCGGTGCGAACGGCACCTTCAAGAAGCCGGAGCTGCTCAAGAAACTCGAAGGCAGTGGAGAGCACGGACCGCATTCGCTGGTCCCCTCGCCGGACGGGAAGTGGATTTATTTCTGTGCGGGCAACCACACGAAGTTGGCGGAGATGGATAGTTCGATGGTGCCGCGTGTCTGGGATGAGGATCAGCTTTTGCCGCGTCGTCCCGATGCCAGAGGACACGCTGCCAGAACGATGGCGCCTGGCGGCTGGATCGCACGCTTCAAGCCGGATGGTTCGGATTGGCAGCTGGTGGGCATCGGGATGCGGAACCAGTTCGACATCGCCTTCAATGCCGCCGGCGACCTTTTTACCTACGATGCCGACATGGAGTGGGATCTGGGCATGCCGTGGTACCGGCCGACCCGGATCAATCACGTGGTTCCCGGGGCCGAGATGGGATGGCGCAACGGAACCGGGAAGTGGCCGAGCTACTCCGAGGACAGCATGCCCGAAGTGGTGAACATTGGTCCGGGTTCGCCGACGGGCCTGCTTTCGGGCGAGGGTGCTGCCTTTCCTGCGAGGTACCAGCGTGCGCTCTATGCCTTGGACTGGACCTTTGCCACGATCCACGTGGTGCACCTTGAGAAGCACGGCTCCAGCTACAGTGCGACCACCGAGGAGCTGGTCGCCGGTGACGGACTGCCGCTGACCGATGCGCAGATCGGTAAGGATGGGAACCTGTATTTCCTGACCGGTGGACGACGGACGGACTCGGCAGTGTGGCGGGTCAGGTATGTTGATGATGAGCCGACCGCTCCCGTGGAATTCTCGGATGAGTTGGCCCCGCTTATCGATCGGAAGCAGGCTCTGGCCGGGCTTTCCTCCTCTGATCGGACGCTACGCCAGCAGGCCCGATTGTACTTCGAAACCCGTCCGCGTGAAATTCCCCCGAACCTCGGAAAAGTCCGGGGCAAACCTTGGGAGACGATTCAAGCGGCGATCATCCAGGCACGACTCAACGAGGGGAAAAAGGCCAAGGAGATGCTCAGGTATCTAACAGCTTTGGAATTCGATGCCCTCGAACTGCAGCAACAGCTTGCCTGGTTGCGCGCGGCCGGCCTCGCATTCATCCGGGGAGATGGTGCCGACAAGGACGAACGTGCGAGTGTGTTGCAGGCGATCGATGCCTCGTATCCCGCCCGCAACGATGATCTGAATGCCGAGCTGGTGCGGATGCTCGCCTACCTCAACGCCCCTGGCGTGGTGGGCAGGACCTTGGCGCTGATGGACACCGCTCCGCCGCCGGTCGCTCCGGATTGGTTGGCGATTGCGGAACGGAATTCGCGATACGGGTCGACGGTGAAGAGCATGTTGAAGGCGCAACCGCCGGCGCGTGTGATTCACTATGTTTACGCGCTGCGTTGTGTTCCCGGGCCATGGGATCGCAATGAACGAGAGCGGTTTTTTGGTTGGCTCAAACGTCTGAATTCAAAAAGCGGCGGTAAGTCGTACGGCGGCTTTCTCAAGGACTTGACCCAACAGACGCTGGAGATTGCCACTCCCCAGGAACGAAAATGGCTGAAGGACTTCGTGCCCACCGAGGTCGCCGATCCATTTGCCAATCTGCCCACAGCGAAGGGTCCGGGTCGTATCTGGACCGTCGAGGAGGTTGAGAAGGTGGCGGAGGCCGGATTCGAAGGGGCGGACCATGCCCACGGTGAGGAAATGTTCAAAGCAGCGCTGTGTGCCGCCTGCCATAGCTATGGAGGACAAGGAGGGGCGGCAGGTCCGGAGCTCTCAAGTCTTGGCGGACGATTTACCGTGAAAAGCCTCGCCGTCGCCTTGATCGATCCAAGTCAGGAGGTCTCCGATCAGTATGCCTTCGATATCCTCACCAAGAAGGATGGAGGTCAGGTGGTTGGCCGAATCAAGGAGGAAAAGGACGACCGCTGGATCGTCAGTATCAACCCATTCGATTTCAGCCAAACGGTCGAAATCGAGCGTGGGGACGTCGTGAAAGTCGAGCCATCGCCGGTCTCCCCGATGCCCGGTGGGCTGATCAATCAGCTCAATGAGAACGAGCTGCGTGACCTGCTGGCATTCCTACTGGCGAAGTAGTAGGATGGGTCTTGCCGCGAGGCTTTCCAACCGGGGGGCTGAACGGTCGGGCCCCACTTGGTGGTTTTTAATATCATGAAGAGTTTGCTGATCATCCTGGCTGGAATCGCGGCAAGTACTGCCGCGCTTGAAGCCCGGAACTTTGTTTTCATTCTCGTGGATGATCTCGGGGCGACGGATCTCGGTTACACCGGAAGCAAGTTCCACGAGACGCCGAATATTGATCGTCTGGCGGCATCGGGCATGCGCTTCGACACGGGCTATGCGGCATCCCGCGTTTGCAGTCCTTCCCGCGCCAGCATCATGACGGGCAAGGCCACGCCCCGTCACGGGATCACCGATTGGATTGGTGCGGCCTCTGGAATGGATTGGAAGCGGGACGATTCGGTGCTTCCTGCCGAGTATGTCCACAACTTGCCCAGCGAGGAGATCACCATTGCCGAAGCAATGCGGGAGGCGGGCTACGCGACCTTCTTTGCCGGAAAGTGGCACCTGGGTGCCAAAGGGTCATGGCCGGAGGATCACGGCTTCGAGATCAACAAAGGCGGCTGGGACAAGGGCTCACCGGCGGGCGGCTATTTTGCGCCATGGAAAAACCCCCGCCTTGAGAGTGGACCGGATGGTGAGTTGCTGACCTTGAGGCTCGCGCGCGAGACGGCTTCTTTCATCGAGGCGAACCAGAACAAGCCGTTCTTTGCCTTCCTTTCGTTCTATACCGTCCATGGTCCGATTCAGACGACTGAAGCTCTTCACGAAAAGTATCGGAAGAAAGCGGAGCGCATGGGGCTTTCAGGCGAAGCGACCCGCTTCAAGTTCGACCGGCGACTTGCGGTCCGCCAGGTGCAGGACAATCCCATCTATGCCGGCATGGTCGAGTCGCTGGATACGGCCGTTGGCATCGTTCTGAACAAGCTGAAGGAGACCGGACTCGACAAGGACACGGTGGTCATTTTCACCTCCGACAATGGTGGCGTGTCCTCAGGGGATGCCTATTCGACAAGCTTGCTTCCCTACCGTGGCGGCAAGGGGAGGCAGTGGGAAGGTGGTATTCGCGAGCCCTACATCATCCATGTTCCCGGCATGACAAAAGCCCGCTCCGCCACGGAGATTCCTGTCATTGGGATGGACTTCTATCCGACGATCCTCGAGCTCGCGGGCTTGCCAGCGATGCCCGGGCAGCATGTCGATGGCGTCAGCCTGGTGCCGGTTCTGAAAGGTGGCTCGGTGGGTGAGCGGGACTTGTTCTGGCACTACCCGCATTATGGGAACCAAGGCGGAGAGCCGTCGTCGATCATTCGCTCCAAGGACTGGAAGTTGATCCATTACCATGAGGATGGGCGTTCCGAGCTCTACAAGCTCGATGAGGATCCCGGTGAGCAGAAGGATCTGGCTGCCGCGAATCCGGAGAAGGTTGCCGTGCTCAGCGCGCGCTTGAATGACTGGCTGAAGGATACGGGTGCGAAAATTCCCACTCGTGATCCGCGCTTCGATCAGAAGCGATTTGATGCGAAGATCAACGCGGCTCGGAATGCCGGGATGAGTCGGCTTGAGAAACAGCATCTGGAGTTCCTTGATCCCGACTGGGAACCGAAGGGCAAGGAGCCGTGGTGGGGTAGTGCGGGTGCCGTCGAAAAGTAGACGCTCACTTTGACTCACTCGATGGGGAGTCGATCAGAGAGTTTCCGAGGCATGGCGGAAGGCTTGTAGGGAGTTCCTGTGCCACGGTCGCCTTGCGGGCTGTAGTGGGGGCTGCCCTGGGACGATTCGGGGATGTAGGTCTTGCCTTGATTCTGGGCCTTCCACCATTTGTCCCATCGGCCGGAGAGTTCTTCGACAAGCTCCGGGTTTTGGGCGGCGAGGTTGGAGATCTCAAAGGGGTCCTGGCGGGCATCGTAGAGTTCCCAGCCGGCCTCGTCGGCCTCGACGAGTGTCCAGTCGGCGGTGCGGATCGCCCGATTGTCCAGATATTGGAAGAACATCGGCTCGTCCCGGACCCATTCGGAGCTGCTGCTGAGGGGGAGGAAGGACTTGCCATCGAGCTCTTCGGCCGGGAGATCGACGAGATCCAGAAGGGTCGGCATGAGGTCGGCAATGTGGACCGGGCTGGCTTGGATCTTTCCCTTATGCTTATTTTCGCCAGGCCATTTAATGATGGCTCCGGTGGTGATGCCACCGGCGTGCTGGCTGATCTTGTAAAGCCGCCATGGAGTCACCGCAGCATAGGCCCAGCCGGTGCCGGGCTGGTAGTTCGAGCCCGGATCGCCGGGGAGCAGGCCTTTTTTCAGCATCGCCTGATCGACAACCGAAAATGAGTCGGCCCCGTTGTCGCTGAGAAAGAGGATCAGGGTGTTGTCGGCGCGGCCGGTGCTTTCGAGGGTTTCGATGACGCGGCCGATGCCTTTGTCCATGCGCTCGATCATTGCGGCGTAGGTCGCCATGCGGAGGTCTTCGAGGTCGCGCTGCTGCGGAGAAAGGGAGTCCCAGTCGGGAAGGTTTTCGGGGTACGAGGGAAGCCGTAGTTCCTCAGAAAAGAGTCCGAGCTGCTGCTGACGCTTGAAGCGTGCTTCGCGGATGGCCTGCCAGCCGGCCTGGTAGTTTCCCCGGTGGCGACGGATGTCTTCAAGGGGTGCTTGTAGCGGATTGTGCGGTGCCTGGAGCGAGAGGTAGACAAAGAGCGGCTGCTCAGGGTTCTCTTTGTTCGAGGACTCGATGAAGCGGATGGCGCGGTCGGCGAAGGCATCACTGCTGTAGAAATCCTTGCCGAAATTCTTGAAGGCTTGGCGGTCGAGACGGTAGTCGCGCGAACCCTTGAAGTGATCGGCGAAGCCGCCGAGGAACCCGAAGAAGTGGTCGAAGCCACGATCCATCGGGTCACCGGCGAGGTGCCATTTTCCAATCAGGGCGTTGCGATAGCCGGCTTCCTTGAGGCGCTCGGGGAGAAGCTTGGTTTTCTTGAACTCCTTCAGACCGCGTGGCCACCATTGGCCGGTGAGCATCGAGGCGCGGGAGACGACACACATGCCGCCATTGTGAAAGTGGGTCAGGCGGGTACCTTGTGCGGCGAGCTGGTCCAGTGCGGGGGTGGGGATTTCGCCGCCGAAGCAGCCGAGATCGCTGTAGCCCATGTCATCGACGAGGATGACGAGGATGTCGGGTGGGCGATCGGTTGCTGTTAGAGGCAGGCAGAGCAGGGCGAGGGCGATGAAGAATCGGGTCATGAAAAGATCAGGGCCAAGTCTTTAGCAGGGTGCCTTCTTGAGCGTGCAGGGCAAGGTTTTCGATCTGCACGCTGCCAGCTTCGGAGCATGGATCGATACGCAGGGCTTTGAGGGCACTGGTGGTTTCAAGGGCGATGCTGATTTCATGCCACTGATCGTCGTGCGGGATATTGAGCGCGACATTTGTTCCCTTGTTCAGTGGCATCTTCGGGTCGGTGGTGAAGAAGACCTCGCCGGCACCTGCGGCATTGCTGCGGACGCGGAAGCTCAGCTTGTACGGGCCGGCGGGAAGGCTGCCCAACTGATCAAGGGCGATGCCCGGATCTCCTTTGGTGCAGGTGAGAATGAGGCGTTTGCCCTCGGTCTTGAGTGAGGTTTCGCGACGAGCGCGGATGGGGTCGGCCAACTTCTTGTTCGCCTTGGTGGCTTTGCGGGTTGTGATGGCTCCCTTTTTCCCGGAGTAGTCGGACCACTCTCTGTGGATGTGGCCGGTGGCTTCTTCGAGGACGGGCTGATTGTCGGCTTTCGAGCCCCTCAAGTCCTCGGCGGTCATCTGGTGCCACTGCTGCACCATTTTCTCGACCCGCTCGGGATGCTTGGCGGCGAGATCGTGGAGCTCGGTGCGGTCTTCGGCGATGTTGTAAAGTTCCCAGGGCTGGCGGCGGAAGGAGACGATCTTCCAATCGCCGTCGCGGAAGCCGCGGTCGGTGGCGAACATGAAGTGAAGCGGTGGGCGGGTCTCGGGAGATTCACCGGCAAAGATGGGGGTGAGCGAGGTGCCGGCGAGGGCTGTGGGTTCTCTTCCTGGAAAGGTGGTGGGGATTTCCGCTCCGCCGATTTCCGCGAGGGTGGGGAGGATGTCGACGAGGTGGGCGGGGCTGTGCGTGATGCTGCCCGGTTTGGCTTTCAAGCCGGCGGGCCAGTGGGCGATGGCGGGACTGGTGATGCCACCTTCAAACTGGTTCTGTTTGTAGTAGCGGAAAGGCGTGTTGCGCGCCCATGACCAGCCGGTGCTGTCACTCCAGTGAACTCCGGCCTGATAGGGTTCGCGGTTCATGCCGGTGCTGGTCCGGTCGTAAGGGCAGGCGCCGTTGTCGTTGACGAAGAGGATCAGGGTGTTGTCGAGTTCACCGGCGGCCTCGATGTCGGCGACAAGACGGCCGATTTCCTGGTCCAAGCGGTCGATGAGCGCGGCGAGGGCCGCCATGCGGCGTGACTCCCAATCGCGGAGTTCGGGGGTGAGATCCTTCCAGGCCGGGATGGAGCTTTCGCGTGGCGCGGGATCGACTTCAGGGACGAAAATACCGAGTTCCTGCTGTTTGGCGTGCCGCTCGCGGTTCATGACATCCCAGCCGCTTTCGTATTTGGTACGATACTTGTCGTAGTCTTCCTTGAGTGGCTGAAGCGGGGCGTGAGGAGCGTTGAAGGCGACGTAGAGAAACCAGGGCTTGGTCTCGGAGCGAGCTTCCTTGAGGAATTCCAGAGCGAAGTCGACCTTGGTGACCGTGGTGTAGAAACCTTTCGCTGGGACGGTCCACGGCTGGCCGTTGAGGCGGAAGGTTTTGTCACCGGTGAAGTAGTCGCAGGCCCCGGACAGGTGGCCGAAGTAGCGCTGGAAGCCAAAGTCAGTGGGCTCCTTGTCGAGGTGCCATTTTCCGGACATCGCCGTGAAGTAGCCGGCCGGGGCGAGGACCTCGGGGATCGTGACGGCGCGGGTCAGGGCGACGTCGCCCGCTTGCTTGCACCAGCGTCCGCTGAGCAGGCTGACACGCGAGGAATGGCACTTGGCGGTGTTGTAGAACTGTGAAAATCGCAGACCCTTGGCGGCGAGTCGGTCGAGTGTGGGCGTCTCGATCTCGGAACCGTAGCAGCCGAGGTCGGAAAAGCCCATGTCATCGGTCATGATGACCAGGATGTTGGGTTGTGGCGGTTCCGGATTTGCGAGGATCTGGTTTGGAAAAGCGGCCAGGAGGACACTGGCGAGGAGGGCGATGGTTTTCACGGACTTCCGATACGTCGCCCGGCGATGGTTTCTCTCCTTCTGTTTTCGGGTCGGCATTATTCGGCGCTTTGTTATCCAAGGAGCTTTGCCAGCGGCCTGGCTGCAGGCACCGACAATCAATTCTTGAAAGGGTGCACGGAGCTGGAAGAATGTCCCGATGAAACTCAGTTTACCTCTCGTTGTTGCCGCGGTTTTTACTCCCCTCGTCTTGTTCGGGCAGGAAAAGGAGAGCCTTTTCAATGGCAAGGACCTAAGCGGCTGGGATGGTGATCCGCGTTTGTGGAGTGTGGTGGATGGGGTCTTGGTCGGCGAGACGGACAAGGCTGGAAAAAATGTGAAGAAAAACACCTTCCTGATTTGGAAGGGTGGTGAGGTGGGGGACTTTGATTTCGAAATGGTCGCGCGTGCCGAAGGCAACAACTCGGGCGTGCAGTATCGGAGCCGGGTGATTGATGCGGATAGCTGGTCGGTCGGCGGCTACCAGATGGACATGCATCCCAAGCAGGAGTTTCTCGCGATGCTTTATGAGGAGAAGGGAAGGGGCATCACCTGTCAGCGCGGCCAGAAGGTGGTGCTTGAAAAAGGAGCGAAACCCAAGGTGACCGGGAAGCTGCCGGTGCCGGAGGTGAAGCTTGGGGAATGGAACACCTACCGCATCGAAGCCAGGGGAAATGTGGTGAAGCATTTCGTGAACGGCGAACTTGCAGCGGAGATCACGGACAACGATCCGGAGAAGCGTTCGTTGAAAGGGGTGCTCGCCATCCAGCTGCACGCCGGTCCTGCGATGAAGGTGGAGGTGAAGTCGATCCGTCTTCAGCAGTTGGAGACCGACGGCAAGGAGTGAGGACCCAGAAAATTGATCGCAAGTAGGGATCCATTTGCATTCTGTGGGACCCGCCCGGAATGGTTGTGCCGGAGAGTCTCAGGGATCCTCAACTCGTTCGCCGATAAGCCAGCAGGGTGAGGTCGTCGGGTTTGGAGGGGTGGCCTGACTGGGTTTCGTGCATGCGCTTGCGGGCGAGTTCGGCGAGTTTTTCGACGGCTTTGTCGAGTGGGCCTTTGCGGATGATCCCGATGATTTCATCGAGGCTGAGGTTGTCGGTGAGGCCGTCGCTGGCGAGCAGCAGGGTGTCGTGGCGGTCAAGTTCGAGCGGGGCGCCAAGTTCGATGCGCATTTCGGTGGAACCGATGGCGTTGAGGATGATGTGGCGGTCGTCGTGATGAAGCGCTTCCTCTTCATCGATCAGGCCGGCTTCGACGCCCATGCCGACGAGCGAGTGGGAGATGCTCTGGAACTTGAGTTTTCCGCGCTGCCCGACGACGAGAATCTCGGTATCGCCGATGTGATAAGGGCGGATGGTGTCGGCATTGATTTCGACGGCGGCGAGGGTGGAACCGGATCCGGGAAGGTCGGAAAGGATCTTTCGGTTGGCTTCTTCGATGCCGTTGAGGATGGCGGTGCGGAGCTGCTGGTCGTCCGAGTTGAGGGGCAGTTGTTCGGCGAGCTGGTGGATGACGGTGGCGGCGGCTTCGCCTCCTTGGCGGGTGCCGCCCATGCCGTCGGCGACGACGAACAGGGCTTGCTCCGGGCTGGCGGGGATGACGGCGGCGGCGTCTTGGTTCGGTGAGTTGCGGGTGGGGTGGGCTCGCGAGAAAAGGACGACTTTTCCGTGGGGAAGGGCGACGATGAGCGCTTGGTCGAGGTCGGGCTCGAGCAAGAGAGTGGGGCTGGGTAAGCTGCCAAGTTCCTGGGAAGGCGGAGTCACGCGGATGGGATTGTTAGAGCAAGGCGGCTGCGGGGAGATTCATGTAGGCCTTGTGCAGCGCCTGGGCATTGGCGAAGCGTCGGCGCGATTCGGGTTCGAGGGACTTCCGCAGCAGGGCGATGAATGCGGGATGAGCCTTGCGGCGGAGTTTCGAATACTCCGGCGGTGGCCATTTGAAGGGATACTCGGGGACGTGGCCGGTGACCATTTTATAGAGCAGCAGGCCCATGGCGAAGACATCCGAGCGGAAGGAGGGTTTTCCCATGGCCTGCTCGGGTGCCATGTAGCCGAGGGTGCCGGAACCGGAGGCTTTGATTGTGCGCGCGGCGAGTCGGGCGATGCCGAAGTCGGCGAGCTTCACGACCGGTCCGGGGAAGAGGATGAAGTTCTCCGGTTTGATATCACAGTGGATGATTTGGTGCTGATGGAGTTCGGCGAGAGCTTCGAGGCACTGCTCGATGAATAGTTCCAGATTGGTGCTGGAGACGCGGCGGGCGAGTCGATCGCACAGGCTTTCGGTGCCCAGCGGGTAGGCCATGACGAAGTGGTTGTCGATGATGCTGGCATCCTTGAGGCTCAGGACATTCGGGTGCTGGATCCGCGAGCCGAGGCGGGCTTCCTTGCGGAAATCACTGAGAAAGGCCTCGTCGGCGAGGTGAGGGTGGGGGATCTTGAGTGCGACGCGATGGCCTTCGATGGTATCGAAGGCGCGATAGACATTTGAGTAGTTGCCTTCCATCAGGCGGGCCTCGATCCGGTATTTGCCCAATCGGGATTTGAGTCGCAGGCGCGGCGGTGCGTTCTTTGCGGGCTTCGGTGGGGGAGGGGTGGAAGACATGGATCGCCGTGAAGGTGGCCTTGCTGCCTTTTACCCGGACACGCAGG